>DAISJK010000013.1:0-8999 GCA_036821505.1 Opitutaceae bacterium | reverse complement strand
GTATTTGGCCAGCCTCTCTGCCTGCCGACTCTCGGGCGCAAATACCCGCTCGGTGAGTTTTCAAAAGAGCGCAACAGCCGCCTGATCGTCAGCGCTGGGATCGGATGCGTGGATGTGCGCGCGCGGATCAATTGCCCGCCCGAGATCGTAAGGCTCGAATTCGTCTAAAAGACGCGCGCCGTCTCCCTGGAATTATTTCTGTTTTTCCGCAGCGCGGAACAAATGCGCCGGCGACGGTTCTATCGGGCTGCGCAGAACTGCGGGTGTATGCTTTGCGTAACTTACGTCGGGCCAGATGGTTAAAACGATGAGAATCGAGCACGAAAAATCGAGAGACGCCGCCACCGTCGACTTGCGGGAGGCGCTTGGCCTTTTCCGGGATCATTTGGGGAAAATTATCCTCTGCGTGCTTCTCGCGATCGGGTTGACCTTGCTGTACTTGCGCCACTCGCGTCCGATCTACACGTCGTCGGCCCTGTTGGAAGTCGCGCCATCCAACCGGCAGGATCCGAACGCGATGGAGGATCTCGAGGCGTCCGACACCTTGAAGACGATCGAGCTTAAGGTCGCGAGTCCTTCGGTGCTGCTGGGCGTGATCCGGCGGCACCACTTGGCCGACGATCGGGATTTCGCCCCGCCCCGCAAAGCCGGCGGCCCGGCCGACAGCACCTTCACCGCCCAGCTCGGCGCGGACGCCTACCGGACGCTCAGTCACCTCGGGGCTTACGGTCTCATCGACAGCCTCGGTCTCAAACCGCCCGCGACGAGCGGGCCCTATTCCGACGCCGAACTGCTGCAGAGGCTGACGGCCAAGATAGACGTGAACTTGGTGCGGGGGAGCCGTCTGATCGAAGTCCGGGCCGAGGACCACAGTCCTGAAAAAGCGCGGCTTCTGGCCCAGGCCGTGATCGACGAATTTTTCCAACAGGCATGGGATTCCCGGCATCAAGATTCGATTTCCGCACGCGAGCGGCTCGCCGCCGAGGCCAAACAGGTCGGCAACGACTTCAGGGCGTCCCAGGAAAAGCTCGAAGCGTATCGCGACAAATACAACTCGGTTTCCCTCGAAGATCAGCAAAACATCGTTGTCGAGCGATTGCGGAGCCTGGACGAGCAGGTGGCGGCGGCCAAAAATCTCCGCCTGTCCGTGGCCCCGGAGGCCGAGCAGGTCAGGCTTCTGATTCGTACCGATCCGGAGCAGTTGCTCACGATCGGCAACATTGCCGATCTCCAGGAAGTCATCGACCTGCGCAGGGAGATCGGCCTCCAGGAGGCCGTGGTGGCCACGCTGGCCAAACGGTACGGACCGCTGCATCCCACGATGATCCAGGCCAAGAGCCAGCTCGAGGATCTGCATGTCTCGCTGCAAAACACGATCCGCAGGGCCGGCGAGCGGGTCATCGAAACCTACGCCTCGGCCTCGACCCGGGAGAAAACCTTGGAAGACGCGCTGGCCGAGCAGGAGAAAGCCGCCCTGGAGCTGGACCGAATCGCGATTCCCTACCATGCGCTCGAGCACGAGGTTCAGGCCAACGCCACGATGTATCAGAAAATCTTGGACCAACTGAAGGAGGCGGACGTGAACCCCGAGCTGATGTCCGCCAGCGACGTCGACGGCACCGACATCCGGGTGCTGGAGCAGCCGCTCGCGCCGATGCAGCCGTCCGCGCCCCGCCAGAAATTGCTGCTGGCGCTCTCGACTGCGGCCGGACTGATCCTCGGTTGCGGTTCGGCCCTGGTTTCGCGCGGGTTTGACAACACGCTCTCGTCGGTGGACGAAGCCGAGGCGTTCCTCGGCCTGCCCGTGCTCGCCTCGATCCCGCGCTCGCCCCATCGCCGGCTGGACGCGCGCCCGTTGATCCTGCGCGAAGCCGGCTCCGTCCAGGCCGAGGCATTTCGCTCCTTGCGCACAGCGCTCTCCCTCACGGCCGGCGACGACGGGCGCCGGTGCGTGCTCCTCACCAGCGCGGTTCCCGCCGAAGGCAAGAGTTTCTGCGCGCTCAATCTCGCCGCGGCGTTCGCCCAGCAGGGATTCCGCACCTTGCTGATAGACGGCGACCTGCGCAGGCCGGGTTTGCTGAGGCTGTTCGTGGACCCGAACGGCCGCCCGACGCTGACCGACTGCCTGAAGAATCCCGCGCTCTTCCCAACGGCGGTGCAGGCCACGCCCCTGCCCGACCTGTCCTGTCTGGGAAATTGGACAAGCGTTTCCGGCGGAGCCGAGCTGCTTGGCCGCGACGCGATCCGCGAAATCCTCAAACAAGCGGTTGCGGGTTTTGACCGGGTGGTTGTCGACACCGCGCCCCTGATGGCCGTCAGCGACACGCTCCACATCGCGAAGGAAGTCGCGACGATATGCCTGGTCGTGCAGGCCGGAAAAACACCGCGAAGGCTCATCCGGCGGTCCCTGATGCTGATCAACGACGTGGCGAAACGCCCGGCCGCCGGCGTGATCCTGAACAAAATCTCCAGGCGTCACTCCGGAAGCCGCTACTATTATTACTACGACACCAGCGCCCCGGCCCGCGTCTGACGCGACGCCGCGCGCAGTCATTTTTTTTCACTAAAAAGCAACACTGCGCCTTTTCGGCCGCCGGCCGCCCAGGAACTCCCCCCGCCCCGCCTGGGTCAAAGAACACAGCGATCTCAAGCAATCGTCACGGGGAATGAATCCAAGGGAGAACATCACGATGGAACAGGTCTTAACAAAGAATGTTGCGTTTGCAGCCGGGCAGAAAGTGTCCGCGCGCACGCGATCGGCGCAGGTGCAGCTCGCCGGGCTGCTCGGCGACACCGTCGTGGTCTTTCTCGCCCTCGTCTTCAGCAGCTGGCTGCGTTTCGAGACCAACCTGGCCCACTTCGGCTTCGGCGCGGGCGCGATTCACTGGACCGATTATTTCGGCCACGCCGCGTTCGGCACACTGCTGTTCATCCTGCTGCTGCCCCACCGCCAGCTTTACGGCCTTCCCCGGCTGCTCAACCTGAGGAAGACCATCCCATCCATAATCCGGGCCGCCCTGACCTGGGTGCTGGCTTACATGGCGTTCTCCTGGCTGCTGCGCTACCACTACGAGCAGAATATAAGCCGCGTTTACGTGATGATCGCGTTCGCCGTGACCACGACGTCGTTCGTCCTCTGGCGCCTGCTGCTGGTCGCGGTGATCCGCAGCGCGCCCATCGCGCGGCGGCTGCGGCAGCACATCCTCTTCGTCGGCTGGTCCCCGAGGGCGTTGTCGCTGGCGCGCGCGATCACGGCCGATGACCGGCATTTGTACGATATCGCGGGCTACCTCCCCTCGGAGGGCGCAAACGAATTCGAGCCGCCGGCCGCGCTCGTCCGCAACCTGGGCGGCGGCTCCAATGATGTCGCCGACATCCTTCGGGAGCGAAGAGTCGACACCGTCATCCTGGCGGACCTGAAGCCTTCGAACGAAGAGACGATGGCCTTGGCCGACCTCTGCGAAAAAGAGATGGTCGATTTCAAGGTCATCCCCGGCTGCTTCGAGATTCTCCTCACCTGCCTGGACCTGGAAACCGTCAGCGGAGTGCCGGTGCTCGGAATTTCGCAGTTCCCGCTGGATATGCCGATGAACGCCATCCTGAAGCAGTTCGTCGACTTTGTGGGAGGCGTCGTCGGCCTGCTCGTCTTCGCGCCGGTCATCGCACTCTTCGGACTGCTGGTTTACCGGGAGAGTCCGGGCCCCATAATCTACCGCCAGCGCCGCCTCGGACGCGACGGACGCCCCTTCTGGATGTACAAAATCCGCAGCATGAAGCTGAGCGCCGAGCAGGACGGCAAGGTCGGCTGGACGGTGAAGAACGATCCGCGCCGGCTGCGGGTGGGCTCCTTCATGCGGAAGTGGAACATCGACGAATTGCCGCAGTTCTGGAACGTGATCAAAGGCGAGATGAGCCTGGTGGGACCGCGGCCGGAGCGCCCCGAGCTCATCAAGGTCTTCAAGGAGGAAATCCCGCACTACAACGCCCGGCACAGCATCAAGCCCGGCCTGACCGGCTGGGCGCAGGTCAACGGGTTTCGGGGCGACACCGATCTCACCGAACGCGTCCGATTCGACCTCTACTACATCGAAAATTGGAGCCTGCTTATGGACATCCAGATCATGGTCATGACCCTGTTCCGAAACAAGAATGCTGCTTGAAGGATAGCCTTTGCCATGCGCGTCGCTTTCCTGGCCAGCAGCTTCCTGAACCCGGACGATCCGCGTTCCTGGTCGGGGTTGCCCTATTTCATGCGGCGGGCCCTTGAGGGCGCTGGATTGGAAACCGTGACGCTGCGTCCGGTCGACAATGACGGCGCCGCCCGCTGGGCTCTCTTCCTCTACTGGCGATGGCTGCGCGGAAAACGCTATCTGCGCTATTGCTCCTCCGGACTGCAGCGAAGCTACGGCCGCCAGTTCAAACGGCTGCTGGCGAGCGCGTCCGTCGACGCCGTATTCAGCCCGAGCACTTGGCTGGTGTCGCACCTGGAGACGGACCTGCCCACCCTGTTCTGGACCGACGCCTGCTTCGCGGGCATCGTCGATTTTTATCCCTCGTTCACCAACTTGGCCGCACCCAGCATTCGGAACGGCCACGCGGCCGAGCAGGGAGCCTTGGATCGCTGCGCCAGGGCCATTTATTCGTCGCAATGGGCGGCGGATACGGCCCGGCGAAATTATGCCGCCGAACCCGGCAAGATCCAAGTCGTTCCCTTCGGCGGGAATCTGCAGGAGCCCCCGACCTGGACGGAAGTCGTCTCGATGGTGCAGAGCCGCCCGAAGGACCGATGTGAGCTTTTGTTCGTCGGCGTCGACTGGCAAAGAAAGGGCGCGGACATCGCGATCGATACGGCAAGAGCGCTTACGGCCGCGGGTTTTGACGTCCGATTGACCATCGTGGGGTGCAGCGCGCCCAAAAACACGCCAATCCCGGCCTACGTTGAAGTGATTCCCTTCATCGGCAAGGAAGCGGTCGAAGGCCGGCGCCGTCTGCGGGAGATTTTCGGCCGCAGCCATTTTTTCGTGATGCCGACGCGCGCCGAGGCGTTCGGCCTCGTGTTTGCCGAAGCTTGCGCTTTCGGCGTTCCCTGCCTGGCCACCAAGCTGGGTGGGCTGCCCTCCGTGATCGTCGACGATGTCAACGGGCGGCTATTCCCAGTCGGAACCGGAGGCGCGGTCTATGCCGACCACATAGCCGGCCTCATGCGGGATCCCGTCCGCTACCAGAAGCTCGCCTTGCGCGCGGCCCACGAGGCGATGACACGCCTTTCGTGGAAGATTTCCGGCAGCAAAGTGGCCGACCTTTTCGAAGCCATGCGTCCTTCCGCGCCCTCCGGTGGTGTCGCCCGAGCGCCTCCGCGCGAGGCTGCGGAGCCCTCTCCGCTTGCATCATGAGCATTCTCGAAGGCAGCTTGCCGCCGGAAGCCGCTTGCGCCGATTCCGTCGGTGCGCGGGCTCGGGCGCCGTCGGCCGGAAGCCTCTGGTTTTCGGCTTCGGCGTGGGCCTCATTTGGAGCCGCCGCGCTGACCCTATTCACGGTTTCGTTCGTAGGCGAAATGCCGGTCGGCGAGTTCATTTTGATGGCCGCGGCGGGATGGGCGCTGTTTTGCATCGCGTTGAACAGGGTGTGGCCGGGCGAACTCATGCGCCATCGGTTTCTCGGCGTGCTTCTGGCCGCGCAGGCCATCGCCTTCGGCGCCTATATCTTTTCTGACCTGTACCGGCAGAGCTTCCCCGTCGACATGGCGCGCGGCTGGAGCCGGATGGTTTTTCTCGCGATCGACATCGTCGCCATAGCTTATCTCTTTGGCCGCGACCGCCGGAATTGGGTCGTTTTCGTCCTGGGACTGTGCGCGGGCGAAACGGCCTCGGTTCTCATCCTTGGGCCGATGTTCGGGGATCTGTGGAAGTTCGGCCTCGCCACACCCGTGACCTATTTGACGTTCCTTATCGCGCCGCTTGCGGGCCCTTGGGTTGCGGCCGCCGCGGCCGCCGCGATCGGCGTGGTCAATTTCGCGTTGGACTACCGCAGCCTGGGCGGAATCTGTCTGGCTGCGGCGGTCCTGACGCTCCTGCAAATCGCGCCCAGGCGATTGCGCCTGCGGCTGGCCCCGATAGCGGCGGCGGCGGCCGTCGGCGCGACCCTGTTCACCTACCAGCAGACGCAGAGCGGCGGCGAGCGCACCACCCGCTCCGATATCGAAAGATCCGCCATGATAACCGCGGCGACCGAAGCCTTCGAACAGTCCCCCCTGATCGGACACGGCTCTTGGTTCAGCAATACGCGCGTCTACGACGATTTCATGGAAATCCGCCACGTCGAGGCCAGGGAGGCGCGCGTCGGCGGCTTCGCCGACGCCAACACGGACCCCGGCGCGATAGCGCTGCACTCCCAGATTTTGGTCACGCTCGCCGAAGGAGGATTATTCGGTGGCGCATTCTTCGTCGTCTACGGCCTGGGCCTGTTCAAGTCGCTCTATGACCTGATCTTTGTGGGACGCTGGCATCGGCTCGCTCCGATCATCGTGCTGCTGCTGCTCGTCGCGCTTTGGAATCTGTTTTTCAGCCCTTTCTCCGGAGCGCACCGGGTCTATATCGCGGCCGCTTGCGGGCTCATGCTGATGATGCGTCAACGCCGGGAAGATCCGGCTCGGAAACCTTCGGCTCTGGTTGTTCCCGCCCCATGAATCCGTTTCCCCTTTTCAAGCGGCGCTTTGCCCGGCTATCGGGCCGCTCGAAGGCCGTGAGCGCGTTTTTCGCCACTTCGCTGGCAGGCCGGGCGGTCGGAATCGCCTGCCAGCTGGCGCAAGTGCCGATCGCCGTGAAGGCCCTCGGTCCCGAGGCGTTCGGGCTTTGGATGACGCTGACGAGCATCGGCTGGATGATCACCTTCGCGGATTTCGGAGTCGGCCAGGGCGCGCAGAACAGGCTGGCTGAAGCATTCGCCTCCGGAAACGAAAAACTTGCCCGCGAGTTGTGGGCAAGCGCGGGGGTGCTCCTCGGCGTCGCCGGCCTGGCGCTGGCGGCGGTCCTGCTCGCGGCCTCGCGGTTCATCGACTTCACGGCCCTGTTTCATCTCGCCAATCCCGTGGTTCAGCGGGAGGCGCGCGGAGCCGTGGAGGTGGCGCTGCTCCTATTCTGCGCCAATTTTCCGCTCGGGCTCGCCCAGCGGCTGGCTTACAGCCGCCAGCAGGGATGGATGCACAACATCTCCCAGGCGGTCTTTGGCATGGGTTCGCTGGTCGGCGTCGTGATCGCCGCGCACGAGCATTGGCGATTGTCCGGATACATGGCCGCGGCGTTATTGCCCCTGGTCCTGAGCAACGCCGGCCTGTTGATCTTTCAATTGGGACAACTCGGCTGGTTCGATCTTCGCGGGATTCGCTGCCGTTGGGAAACCATGCGCTCGCTGCTGGGACTGGGCGCTTATTTCAGCGTCCAGCAGGTTCACCTCGTCCTGCTGGTTGCGCTGCCCCAGGTCATGATTTCCATATGCATGGGCGCCGTGGCGGTGACGCCCTTCAATTTGGCGCAGCGGCTTTTCAACCTCTTTGCCATCATCCAGAACGCATTCATGCTGCCGCTCTGGCCGGCCTATTCCGACGCCAAGGCGCGGGGGGATTTCCGCTGGATTCGCCGGACGCTGTCTTTTTCCCTCGCGGCGACTCTCTGCTGCACGATCGCCCCCATGTTGCTCGGCGCCCTGCTTGCCCGGCCGATCCTTAACCTATGGGTGGGCGGCCGCGCGGTGCTGCCGTCCGAGCCGTTGATCTGGCTTCTCTTCGCATGGAACGCTCTCGTCTTCCTCCAGCAGCCGTTCGGCTATTTGCTCGCCGGCATGTCGGAGGTGCGCCGGCTGACGTTCTGCGCCGCCATCAGCGCCACCATCAGCGCCATCCTGATGCATGCCTGGGTGCAACGTTACGCGCAGGAGGGGGTCGTCTGGGGCCTGATCGTGGGCTTCATGCCCTATCTCCTCTTCGGCAATATAACCGAGGTGGTCCGAGTTTTCCGTGGAATCTATGGTCCCTCCCGATCCGCTTCAATTTTGGCCGAACCGCCGCACGCGGCGGAAACCCAAACTTAGAGTTCATCGTCCGACGGGCGCGGCCGCCCCGCCGGGACGCGATAAACTCATTTGCATGATTTCCGCATGATTCAAGCAACCCACCAAAATACCGAACGCCAACATCGGGCGATCCGGTCCGGCCCCGCATCCCAGCCAGGCTTGAGGGTCACCCATGTCTGCACCACGGACGTGCGAGGGGGCGCGGCCAAGTGCGCAAGTCGGCTGCATTACGCGCTCGGCGGCGAGGGCGTCTCGTCGCGAATGATCGTCGCGCAGCGATTTGGATCGGATCGGGACATCGTGGAATATAACCCGCTCCGACCGGCGTCCCCAATCCTCGGCCGCATATTTTTCCGGCTCTGCCGCCGTTGGAATCGTCCTGCGTTCAGCAAAGCCGGAGCCTATTTCACCCCCGATTGGACGCTCACGGGCTGGCGGCTCATCTCGCAAATACCGCCCTGCGATTTGGTGAATCTCCATTGGGTCGCCGACATGCTGGACTATCGGTCGCTGCCCCGGCTGGCGGCGCGGGTCCCGATCGTATGGACCTTCCACGACATGAACATGTTCACCGGCGGCTGCCACTACAGCGGATCCTGCGAGCGCTTCGGGGACCGGTGCGGCGCCTGCCCGCAGTTGAAGACCTCGTCCGGCGAACACGACATGACGAGGCGCGTGCTGGACAGAAAAAAACAGGTTTTCGAACGCATCCCCCCCGCGCGGCTGAAAATCGTGTGCCCGAGCCGTTGGCTGGCCCGCGAGGCCGGACGCAGCACGCTGTGCCAGAACTTCGAGCTGCGCGTCATTCCAAGCGGCGTTGACCTGCAGGAATACCGCCCGCTTGACCAGGCGGAAGCCCGCCGGCGCCTGAACCTTCCGCTCGGCGCCAAGATCGTGCGGCATCACCGCCACCCCGATGACGGCTTCGTCGT
>DAISJK010000012.1:3609-9048 GCA_036821505.1 Opitutaceae bacterium | reverse complement strand
GCGCCTTCGTCCAGGGGCAATTCGACGATCTCGCCATAGACTTCCGCGGTTATCTTTACTTCGACCTCGGGCTGGATCTTTCCCGTGGCGGTGACGACCTGGGTGATCGTGCGCACCACCGCCTTTTCCACCGTCACCGGCTCGCCTTTGGGCGTCCGGCGCGCTTTGAGCCAAAATCCGCCCGCAACCAGGATCGCGAGCGCCGACACGACGGAAATCACGATCGCAGCCTTGCGCGATTTTTTGGGACCCGCGGCAACGGGGCGGGAAGCAGCGGGATCAGTCATGGCCCAAAAAACACACCGAAACTGAGAAAGTTACACTCCTTTTCTGACGGCTTGTCAGATAGGCCGAGCCTGAACCGCCCGCAGTGCCGCGCCGACGATGCCGGCTTCGTTGAGAAATTGCGCGGGCACCACCGGCGCGCGCGTGCGCAGGTACTTGAAGAACTTGCCGTGCTTGGCGCTGATTCCGCCCCCGATTACGATCAGCTCGGGCCAGAGGACCCTCTCAAGCACGTCCAGGTATTTGCGCAATCGCCCGCCCCATTCCTTCCAGCTCAGGTCTTTCTTGTCCTTCGTCGAAGCGGACACGGCCTTCTCCGCATCCCTGCCTTTGTGCGGAAGATGTCCGAACTCGCACGGAAACACGACGCCGCGATGAAAAAGCGCCGAACCGATTCCCGTTCCGAGGGTCAGCAGCAGCGCCGTGCCGGTGAAGCCCCGCCCCGCGCCGAATTTCATTTCAGCCAGCGCGGCGGCGGCCGCGTCGTTGATAAGCCCGACGGAGCATTTCGTTGCCTTGGCGAAAAGCTTCTCGCCGTCGCGGCCGACGAAAGCGTGATCGATATTCGCCGCCGTGAGGATGCGCGAACCATGAATCACACATGGAAGACCGATGCCGACCGGGCCCTTCCACCGAAAATGCCGGGCGATGTCCGCCACGGCCGAGGCCATCTGCGGCGGCGTGAGCGGTTCCGGAGTCGGGATGCGGAAGCGCGGCGCAAGCAACCGGCCCGTCTTGGTGTCCACCGGCGCGCCCTTGAGCGCGGAACCGCCGACATCGATGCCAAGCGCTTTCATTAGGGGACGAATTCGGCTACGTTCCGGACCGCAGGTCAACTTTTCTCAATTCTGCCCCGCCTTTATCCATCTTTGCTTTGCCTGGCCGCCCTGCTGGCCGCGGGCTGCGGCCGCCGCGAGACGCCCGCCGACGCCGCGGTCCGCGCGCGCACGCTCCTTCTCGGCAACGGTGCGGAACCGGCGGATCTCGATCCGGAAACGGCCAGCGCCTACACCGACTACAATGTGCTCATCGCGCTGTTCGAGGGCCTGACCTGCATCGACGAGCGATCTTCGCAGGCCGTGCCGGGCATCGCCGAGCGCTGGGACGTTTCCCCGGACGGGCTCGTTTACACCTTCCATCTGCGCGCCGGGGCGCAGTGGTCCAACGGCGACCCCCTGACCGCGGAAGATTTTGCCTATTCCTTCCGCCGCATTCTCTCGCCGGGACTCGCGAGCGAGTACGCGTATATCCTCTATCCGATCAAGAACGCCGAGGCGTTCAATGCGGGCCAAATATCGGATTTCGGCGCGGTCGGGGTTCGGGCGTCCGATCCCCGCACCTTGGAGATCACGCTCGGGCACCCATGCCCCTATTTGCCGGTCCTAGCCGCCCACCAAGCTTGGTTCCCGGTGCACCGGGCCACGATAGAGAAATTCGGCCGGATGGATGAGCGCGGCACCGCATGGACACGGCCGGAGAATCTGGTCGGCGACGGTCCCTTCCTGCTCGAGGAATGGACGCCCAACGCGCGCCTCGTCGTCGTCCGAAATCCGCGCTACTGGGACGACGCGCACAACACCCTCGAAAGCGTCGTTTTCTTCCCTAACGACGACGTGGCCGTCGATGAAAGCAATTTCCGGGCGGGCCAGCTCCACATAACGTATAGCGTTCTGACCGACCGCATCGAACACTACCGCCAAACAGCGCCGGAGCTTCTAAGGATAGATCCGTTCAGCGAGAGCCGCTTCCTCCGCTTCAACGTCACCCGGCCGCCGTTGAACGATCCTCGGGTGCGCCGGGCGCTGGCTCGCGCCATCGATCGCGAAGCCCTGGCGCGCGACGTCCTCTCGGGCAGCGGAGCCCCCGCCTACGCGCTGACGCCGCCCGATACCGCCGGCTACACGTCGGCCGCGCGCATACCGACCGATTTCGACGAAGCTCGCCGCCTCCTGGCCGAGGCCGGATATCCCGGCGGGAAAAATTTTCCGCGGCTGGAAATTCAGATGTTCAACGACGCCACCAACGCCAGGGTGCTCGAGGCGATCCAGCAAATGTGGCGCCGTGAGCTCGGCATCGATGTCACGCTCGCGCCCCTGGACTTCCGCGTCTATCTCGATAACGAGCACAAACTTTTCTATCAGATAACGCTTGGACGCTGGATCGGTGATTACGACGACCCGAGCACGTTCCTCAATCAGTTCATAAGCGGCAGCGGCAACAACATGACCGGATGGGCCAGCGCCTCCTACGACCGCCTGAATGACTCGGCCGATCGTGAATCGGACGCCGGCAGGCGCCGCGCCTTGCTTCAGCGGGCCGAAGCCCTGTTGCTCGACCAGGCGCCCATCGCTCCCCTCTACCACGGTTCGCGCACGTTCCTGATCCGGCCGGAGGTCAAGGGATGGGTGCCGGCGCTCCTGGGTGTCCATCGGTATCAGTACGTCAGGCTCGAAAAGGCGCCGTGAAATTCCGCTTTCGCTTTCCGTCTTCGGCTCTAGATTAGCGGGCTGATGCCCCGCTTGTTTCCGATGCTTGGACTGTCGCTCGCGCTTGCGGTCGCCGCGCGCGCCGCCGAGGTCAATTTCGTGCGCGTTTGGCCGGGATGGTACGACGCCGAATCCTTCAAGTGGATTTCGGAGTATTTCACGGGCATGGAGGACACGGGCGGGAAGATCATACGGCGCACCCAGCCGGGCGAGCGCCAGGGCTACTATTTCGTCGTGCGTGTGAAAAACATCGGAGCTTCCTGCGTGGGCGCCAAGTTCGTCCTGCAAGTCGTCACGCCCAAGAGCGCCGATCCGCTCTCCTACTCGTTCGCCGCCGACGTGCCGTCGGGCAGCAACCTTTTCAACCTCGGTCTGACCGGGGCCGACTGGCCTGGAGCCAAGGTGCGACCCGTGGCCTGGCGGTTGGACTTGGTGGCTGCAGACGGCCGCATCCTGGCATCGCAGCAGAGCTTTCTATGGGCGATGCCCCAGGGGGCGCAATGATTGCGCGATGATAGATCCGAGCGCCGTCACTCGTCTCGCGAGAACCGAGTCGGAATTGGAGGAGTTTCTTCTGTTCTGTGTCGTGGTGGCAGGCAAAAACGCCGATCAGCAGGCCCGCAAGCTCGAAGACTTTCTTGGCGGAGCCGCGCCGTTCCCGTTCATCCGCTCGCTGCGCGGCGGAGAACTGGAACGCCGCTTGAAGCGCGTGAAGCTCGGAAAGTATGCCCTTCTGGGCGAATCGTTCCGGCGGATGGCCCGCGCCGGCGTCGACCTGCGGAGCTGCGCCTGGGAGCGGCTGCTGGCCTTCCCCGGAGTCGGGATCAAGACGGCGAAATTCTTCGTCCTGCACTCGCGACCGCGCCAGATGCACGGCGTCCTGGACACGCATATCCTATCCTGGATGAGGCAGCATCCGGCCTTCACCGGCCGGCTGGGCCTGAAGATACCAAGGCACTCCCCCCAGGACGCGGCGGCCTACCGATTTTGGGAAACGGTCTATTTCGGCATGATTCTGGCGCGCCACCACCAGGCTTCCCCGGGGCCGGACAAACCCATCGACTGGGCGCGGGTTGACCTCGACTTGTGGAAAGAACGCCGGGCAATGTAAGGGCGAATTTTTAGAAAATGCGCCTTTCGATCGTCATTCCCTGCTACAACGAAGCCAAGACGCTGCGCGCGCTTGTCGATCGCGTGCGCGCCGCGCCGGTGGCGGACAAAGAGATCATCATCGTGGACGACGGCTCCCGTGACGGCTCGCGAGATCTCCTGCGCACCCAGATCGCCCCTCTGGTGGACAAGGTGATCTATCACGACGTCAACCGCGGCAAAGGCGCCGCGCTGCGCACCGGGTTCGCCGCCGCCACGGGCGATTTCGTCATCCCGCAAGACGCCGATCTGGAATACGATCCGCAGGAATATCCCAGGCTGCTCCAGCCGATGATCGAAGGAAAGGCCGACGTGGTCTTCGGTTCACGCTTCTCGGGCGGCGACGCGCACCGGGTGCTTTATTTCTGGCACATGGTGGGCAACAAGTTCCTGACGCTGCTCTCGAACATGTTCACCAACCTCAATCTCACGGACATGGAGACCTGCTACAAACTGTTCCGGCGGGACGTGCTCAAGAAGATCACGATCGAAGAAAATCGGTTCGGGTTCGAGCCCGAGATAACGGCAAAAATCTCAAAGCTCGGCCTCTCCGTCTATGAGGTCGGCATCAGCTACTCCGGCCGGACTTACGCCGAGGGGAAAAAGATCGGCTGGCGCGACGGCTTCCGGGCGACCTGGGTCATCCTGAAGTACAATATTTTCAGGTAAAGGGGTCGCGAGCCGACCCCTTACTGTTTTGCCGGAACCGGCAGCGGCGCCAGCGCGGCGTGCTGCGCCGCGCGGATCTTCCGGTAAGCCGGGATGGCCATCGTGAGCAAGATCGCGACGATCAGCAGGAGAACCATGATCTCAAGCAGGGTGAAGCCGCGCATGCGCAAACGAATGCCTTTCATTTGAAAAAATTAATGGCAGGAAGCGGGAACTCGCAAGCCGGACCTTGGTTTAACGAACGGTGTCATGTTCGCACGAATCAAAATCTGGCTCGCCGTAGGCTGCCTCCTGGCAGCGCCGGTGACCGGCGTCCGCGCGGATGTGCTCATGCTGAATAATGGCGACCATCTCACCGGCAAGGTGATCAAGCGCGAGAATGGGAAGGTCTATTTTCATTCGGATGTTTTCGGCGACATCGTGGCTCCCGCAAACCTGGTGACCGTCGTCAAGGGCACGCCTACGGCGACTCCGCCGGAGAGCTTGGCCGGACTGCCGCCTCAGCTTCCGCTGAAAGCGGTGAAGCCGCCCGTTGTTTCCGGCGCTCCGCTTCCTCCTCCGGCCAAGTCCGGCCCCGCGCCGGCTCCATCGCCCCCCCAGCCGGCCGGGCAGCCGATCGTGCTCACTCCCTACGCTCCCCCTCGCCGCCCGTGGTGGATGATCGCGGAGCCCCTCAGGATCCTCTCCGTCTTCAAGCCTTGGTCGGGCAAGGTCGAGTTCGGGTATGACAATGAGGTGACCAACGTTCGGACGGTCAATGTCAGCCTTAGAGCCGAAGCGGAGCTCACCGCCGGACCGGACAGCTATAAGGTTGATGAGCGCTACCTCAACGGCTTCACGGGAAATCAGG
>DAISJK010000012.1:0-3599 GCA_036821505.1 Opitutaceae bacterium | reverse complement strand
CGGGCCCGACGATGAACACTCCGTCAGTCCCGGCCAGCGCATCCGGCCAGGTAGCGGGCTCGGCCCAGTCGAAGCGGGCCGGCCCGTGCCTGCTGGCGGCCCGCGCGACGTGGCCCGCGCCGGTCAGCGACTGGCCCAGACGGCGGCCGACCTTCCCGGTGCCACCGAGGATGAGGATGCGGCCGATTTCCAATGGCGCCATAAGCTCAACGAGCGGCTGTTCACGCAATCGCTGACGAGCTTCAACCACGACAAGCTTCAACAGCTTCACGAAGACCTGGATGAAAATATCGGCCTCGGCTACAAAGTCTTCGAGGGCTTGCGCCAGACGGTCGACGTCGGCGCAGGCGTCATCGGCCAGTATCTCGATATGGGCGGTTATCAGAAAGGCTACGACACCTTGGGCAACGTTTTCGAGGACTACACTTACAAGATCAACGGCCGGTACACATTTACGGAAGATGCGTCGGCTGATTATTCGCCGCAGGAGCGCGAGCGCTTCGGTCTCGTCAACGGCCCGACGGGACCGATGGAAGGCGTCGTCGGCCGGGCCCAAAACAGCAGCTACAAGTTCGATGCCGCCTTGCAGGGCAAGATCAGCGAACGGCTATCGCTCAACCTGCATTTCGAATACCAGTACTACAGCGCCGTCTTCAACCCGAACGCCCGCTCGGACCAGCACATCACTACGACGCTAGGCTATGCGTTTTGACGCTCGTTTCGGCTTGCCCTTGGCCGGGCGCCTCCTGGGCGCGGCGAGCAGCTTCTTCAGCGGCACTTCCGCCGCGTCCTTCCACAAATCGTCCAATCGGAACCGGTCGCGCTGCTCGGGGCTGAACAGATGCACCATGACGTCGAATGCGTCCACCACGACCCAGCCGCTCTCCTGGGTGGCCTCGCGTCCGACCACGTGGGTGTGCGCTGCCTTCAAGGCATCCTCCAGCTCGATCCGCAGCGCCCGCAGATGGGGTTCGGAAGTGCCCGTGGCGATCACCAGGTAATCGGTGATGGAGGACCGGTCCGCCACGTCGAGCACCCGCAGCTCCTCCGCTTTCTTGTTTTCCAGCGCCTGGCAGCAAATCCGCGCGAGATCCCGCGCCCCCGCTTTCTTCTTCATGCGCCGCCTTGGTACAAGCCGCGCTTGTTGATGTAAACGATGGTCTCGTGCGGAATGAAATAATCGAGCGGAAGGCCCCGCCGGGCGCGTTCGCGCAATTCGGTCGAGCTCACGGCAAGGCGGTGCCCCTCGCAGCGATGAATGCGGAGTCCGGGAGTCTTGGGTTGGGCCTTCGCCGGATAGCCCGGGCGCTCGACCAGGATGAACTCGGCCATTTTGGCCAGTTCGGCGATTTCATGCCAGCGGTCGAGCATGGGAAGCTGATCGCAGCCGATGATCCAATAGAGCTGGTCCTGCGGATGGAGTTGCCGGAAGTGCCGCACCGAGTCGACGGTGTAGCTCATGCCGCCTTTCCGCAGCTCATAGTCGGAGATTTCGAAGCGGGGGTCACGTTCGACCGCGGCCTTCAGCATGGCCAGACGGTCGTCGCCGCCCGATTGCGCCCGCTCAGGCTTGAGCGGCGCCTGCGAGGCGGGCATGAAGATCAGGCGGTCCAGGCGGTGCAGCTCGAACGCGTCCTGGGCCGCCAGCAAATGGCCGAAGTGGACGGGGTCGAAGCTCCCGCCGAGAAACCCGATTTTCACGAGCCCTTGGCGCCGGGCTCGTCCTTCTTGGAGGCCTCGTCGAGTATGTCGCCGAGGTTCATCATGTCGTTGTCGGCGCTGCGCTTGAGGGCCTCGTAAGTCGCCGTCTCCACCGCGAGCTGCTCCGGGTTGTAGTTGGCAGCCTTGATCGAAAGGCCGAGGCGCCGCTCGTCGCGGTCAATTTTGATTACGCGCGCCGTGACCTGTTGGGCCGGCTTGAGCACGTCCTTAACTTTCTCGATGCGCTCCTCGCTGATCTGCGAGATGTGCACCAGGCCGTCGATGCCGTCCTTCAGCTCGACGAAGGCGCCGAACGAAGTGACCTTGGTCACGGTACCTTGGACGACGTCGCCGATTTTGAAGAACTGGTCGATGTCGGCCCACGGGTCGGTCGAGAGTTGCTTCATGCCGAGGCTGATGCGCTGCTGCTGGGGGTCGACGTCGAGCACGATGGCGTCGACCTCGTCGCCCTTTTTCAGCACCTCGGACGGGTGGTTGACCTTGCGGGTCCAGCTCATGTCCGAGACGTGCACCATGCCGTCGATGCCTTCCTCGAGTTCGATGAATGCGCCGTAAGTCGTCATGTTGCGCACCTTGCCGCGCACGCGCGCGCCGCTCGGATAATTATGGCGGACCATGTCCCACGGATTCGGCTCGAGCTGCCTCAGGCCGAGTGAGATCTTCTGCTCCTCCTTCTGGATGCCGAGCACGACCGCGTCGACCTCCTGGCCGACCTTGAGCAATTCGGACGGCTTGGTGATGCGCTTGGTCCAGGACATCTCGGTGATGTGCACGAGGCCCTCGACCCCCGGCTCGATCTCGACGAAGGCGCCGTAGGGCACCAGATTGACCACCTTGCCGCGCACCTTGGCGCCAACGGGGAACTTGCGGTCGATCTCGTCCCACGGGTTGCGCGTGGTCTGCTTCAGGCCGAGGGACACGCGTTCCTTTTCGCGGTTCACCTCAATGATCATGACCTGCACTTCTTCGCCCTGCTTGAGCATTTCCGAGGGATGCGAGATGCGGCCCCAGCTCATGTCGGTGATATGCAGGAGGCCGTCCATCCCGTCCAAGTCGATGAACGCGCCGAAATCGGTCAGGTTCTTGACCACGCCCCGGCGGAGCTGACCCGGCTGGATGGATTCGAGAAGGTTGCGGCGTTTGGTCGTGCGCTGCTCCTCGATGAGCTCGCGTCGGGACAAAACGATGTTCTGCCGCTCCACGTTGATCTTGAGAACCTTGAAGTCGTAGGTCTGCCCGACGTACTGGTCCAGGTTTTTTGGCGGCTGCACGTCGATATGCGAAGCCGGCATGAATGCGTCCACGCCGATGCTGACGATCAGGCCGCCCTTGACCTTGGCCTTGACCCGGCCGGCGGCCACGGAGCCTTCCGGAAATTTGGTTAGGATGTTGTCCCAGTTCTTCTTCTGCTCGGCTTTGTCGAAGGACAACAGGGGGGTGCCGTTGCGGTCCTCCAGCTTCTCGACCATGACCTCGATCTGGGATCCGATTTGCAGTTCCCCGATGTCGGGAAACTCATTCGCGGGGATGACTCCCTCGGATTTGCCGCCGATGTCGACGACGACCTCGTTCTGGCGGATTTCGGTGATGGTGCCTGGGACGATCGCGCCTTCCTTCAACTTGTCGAAGGAGGACTGCGCCAGCAGCTCTTGCATTACGGAACTCATATGCGTGAACGGCGGCCTGACGCTTGCTCCGGTGCGCCCGCCCGCCGGGTTCGGCCTTGCGGCCTTGGGTTTGTGGTTGAACGAATGGGAAAGCCGGCAGGAGCATCGCGGCGATGCCGGCTTGCCAATATCAATTGCCGCGAAGGGTCAGGCTCGCACTTGTCGGCGGCGCCGGCAAGTGCAAAAAAGGCTTCTACTTCTGCGCTGAAT
>DAISJK010000011.1:7181-9239 GCA_036821505.1 Opitutaceae bacterium | reverse complement strand
ATACGCCTCGAGGGCGCTCGCCGAGCGCAGGACGGCCTGCCACTGCGCGGTGTCCACCGCGCCGCCGACGTCGTCGGCCGTGGGCAGCAGGATGTGGTATTTGACGTCGAGGATGCGGCTCATCTTGTCCGCCCGCTCGGCGAACTTCCCGTATTGGATGAACTCCCAGCCCTCGCTGCGCGAGTAGGTCGAGTCGGTCAGCCCTTGGAACAGGTGCGAGTACTTTTTGATGTGTTGGAAAAAATCGTAGGGTCCGTCGGCCCAGACTTCGGCCGTCGTGCGGGCTTTGAGGAAAAGATAGAGCTCGTTGATCGTCTCCCACATCTCCAGCGAGATTTGATCGCGGACCATCCGGGCGTTTTCCCGGGCCGCGAAGACGGAAGCCAGCACGGAGTTCGGATTGCGGCGGTCGAAGGCCATGAATTCGGTCACGCTGCGGCTATCCGCCTCCTCATAGAGCGATCCGAACAGCTCATCGTCGCCCGAACTGGCCAGGATGGAGCCCCAATGCTCGCCCAGGGTGATTCCGCTCGTGTCCTGCACGTCCAGGATGAATTGAAGGTGGACGTCCAGGAGCCGCGCCACGTTTTCGGCCCGCTCGATGTACCTGCTTGTCCAGTAGAGCGAGTAAGCCACCCGCGAGAGCATGACGGTCGACTGCGGCCGGAAGGAGGGAGACTTGGTTGTCGCCATGTTCAGGAGTCCTTCTGCAGGACCCAAGTGTCCTTGGAGCCGCCGCCTTGCGATGAGTTGACCACGAGCGAGCCCTTGCGCAGCGCGACGCGTGTGAGGCCGCCGGGCGTCACCACGGTCTTTTCGCCGCTTATAATATACGGTCGAAGATCGATGTGCCGTCCCTCGAGACGGCCGTCGCACCAAGTGGGCGAGCGCGAGAGCATGACGGGATCTTGCGCGATGAAATTGCGGGGCTGGGCCGCGACCTTGGCGTGGAAGTCCGCGATCTCGGCCTTCGTCGCCGCGGGGCCGATCAGCATCCCGTAGCCTCCGGCTTCATTGGCCGACTTGACCACCAGATTTGCGATGTTTTCGAGGATGTGCGCGCGGTCGGTCGGATCGGATGCGAGATAAGTGGGAACGTTGGGGAGCAGGGGCTCCTCATCCAGGTAGTATTTGATGATGCGCGGGACGTAGGCGTAGATCACCTTGTCGTCGGCCACGCCCGTGCCGATGGAATTGGCCAGCGACACGTTGCCGGCGCGGTAGGCCGCGACCAATCCGGGCACGCCCAGCGTCGAATCGGAGCGGAAGACCGAGGGATCGAGAAAGTCGTCGTCGATGCGCCGGTAGATCACGTCCACCGGCATGGTTCCCGCGGTCGTGCGCATGTAGACGTGGGCGTCGCGCACGATCAAATCGCGCCCTTCCACGATGGGAATGCCCATCTGTCGCGCGAGGAAGGCGTGCTCGAAATAGGCGCTGTTGTAGACGCCGGGCGTGAGCAGGACCACGCTCGGCTTTTCCCTGCGGCTCGGCGCGATGTGGCGCAGCATTTTCAGGAGCTGGTCGCTGTATCCCTCCACCGGACGCACCCGATAGCTCTGGAAAAGGTTGGGGAACGCCCTCCGCATGGCCGAGCGGTTTTCCAGCATGTAGGAAACGCCCGACGGACAGCGCAAATTATCCTCGAGGACAAGGTAGTTTCCGTCCCGGTCCCTGACCAAGTCCGTCCCGCAGATGTGAGCGTAGATGTTGCGCGGCACCGAGAAGTTCATGAACTCCCGGCGGAAGTGGCGCGCGCTGAAGATTTGCGCCGCCGGCACGATCTTGTCCCGAATGATCTTCTGCTCGTGGTAGATGTCGTGCAGGAAAAGGTTAAGCGCGGTCAGCCGCTGCGCCAATCCGGCCTCGAGGCGGGACCATTCATCGGCGGGGATGATTCGCGGGATGAGGTCGAATGGAAAGATGCGCTCCGTTCCTTCGGCGTCGTCATAAACCGTGAAAGTCACCCCCCGGCGAAGGAAGGCCAGGTCGATCGCGGCGCGCCGCTGGAGAAAGTCCGGCTCGTCCAGGCGGCCCAGGCGCTCGCCCAATCGGCGG
>DAISJK010000011.1:0-7171 GCA_036821505.1 Opitutaceae bacterium | reverse complement strand
GGTAATGGGGGCGCACCTGCCCCTCCGTTCCGAACATTTCGTCGAAGCAACCGCCAAGATCGTAACTGGAGCCGAGGATCGACACGTGTGGGAGGGTTTACAGCCTCCAAAGCACGTCCTTTGCCAACCTGGGAAGTAGCCGAATTCGTAAGAATTCGGGAGAACCTCCGAATTCTTACGAATTCGGCTACTTAGAGCGAATGGATCGCGCTCTTGCTCACGGCCAGGCCTGCCTCCTTGGCCGCCTCGCTCATGGTCGGATGGGCGTGAATGGTTCGTCCCATGTCTTCGGCGCTTCCGCCGTATTCCATGTGGGTGACGATCTCGCTGATCAATTCCCCGGCGCCGTGGCCGAGGATTTGGGCTCCGAGAATCCGGTCCGTTTTCGCGTCGGCCACGATTTTGACGTAGCCGTCTGTCGTCCCCGCGGCGATGGCGCGGCCGTTGGCGGCAAAATTGAATTTCCCGACCTGGACGGCGACGCCCTTTCCCTTAGCCCCGTCCTCGCCCAGGCCGACGCCGGCGATTTCCGGCTCGGTGTAGACGACGGAGGGAACGAGGTCCCAGTTGACGTGTCCCGCCTTCCCCGCGATCCACTCGGCCGCCGCGATGCCGTCTTCCTCAGCCTTGTGCGCAAGCATCGGCCCGGCGACGACATCGCCGATCGCCCGCACGCCCGGGATATTGGTGCAAAGCCTGGCATCCACCTTGATGCGCTTTTTTTCGTCCAGCTCGACGCCGACTTTGTCCAATCCTAGGTTTTCGGAATAAGGCCGCCGGCCGACCGCCACGAGGATCTTGTCGGCGGGAAATTCAAGCGCTTGTCCTTCGCGTTCCGCCACGAGCACGGCCTGTTTTCCGTTCCGCTTGAGGCCGGTCACTTTTGCGCCGGTTTCGATCGCCAGGCCCTGTTTCTGCAGGATGCGGGTGAAAGCGCGTACGATGTCGTCGTCATAGGTCGCGACGATCTTGGGCAGAGATTCGATCACCGTCACCGCGCTGCCCAGTCGCGCCCAGACCGAACCTAGCTCCAGTCCGATGGCGCCGCCGCCGACCACGACCAGTTTTTCCGGCGCGCGTGCGAACGCGATCGCATGGTCGCTTGAGACGACGGTCTCGCCGTCGAACTTCATGAACGGCAGCTCGATGGGCGCCGAGCCGGTGGCGATGACGATATTCTTCGCCGAGATGCGGGTCCTGGCGCCGCCCTCGGCGGTCACTTCGATCGTATCGGCGGAAACGAAGCTCCCTTGGCCCGTCAGCACCGCGACCTTGCGCCCCTTGGCCAATTGCGCGACGCCGCCCACCAGCCGGCTGACGACCGCGTCCTTGCGACGCATGAGCGCGGCGATGTCCGCCTCGATCGCTCCCAGCTTGATTCCGTGCTCAGCGGCGTGGTTGCGGGCGAAGTCGAGGTGTTCGGTCGAGTGAAGGAGCGCTTTGCTCGGAATGCATCCGACATTGAGGCAGGTTCCGCCGAGGGTGGGGCGCTTTTCCACCAAGGCGGTCTTGAGGCCGAGCTGGGCCGCGCGGAAAGCGCAGACATAGCCGCCCGGCCCCGAGCCGATGATGATGACGTCGAACGAATCCATGCCCGATCAGACTCCCAGCATAAGCCGCATCGGTTCCTCGATCGCTTGTTTGACCTTCAGGAGGAAGGTGACGGCCTCGCGTCCGTCCACGATCCGATGATCGTAGCTCAACGCGAGGTACATCATGGGCCGGATCACCACCTGTCCGTTCACCGCCATGGGGCGTTCGGTGATCGCGTGGAGGCCAAGAATCGCGCTCTGGGGCGGATTGATGATCGGAGTCGAAAGCATCGAACCGAAAATGCCCCCGTTCGTGATCGTGAAAACGCCGCCTTCCAGATCGGCCAGCGTGATCTTGCCGTCGCGCGCCCGTTGGGCCGCTTCGGCCACCGATTTTTCGATTTCGGCCAGGCTGAGCCGGTCACAGTCGCGGATCACCGGGACCATAAGGCCCCTCTCGGTCGAGACCGCGATGCCGATGTCGTAGTAGTGGTTCTCCACGAAATGGTCGCCGTCGATCTGGGCGTTAATGGCCGGCACCGCCTTAAGGGCGTGCACGACGGCCTTGGCGAAAAACGACGTGAACCCGAGCTTGACCCCGTTTTTCTTGACGAAGTCCTCCTGGAATTTGGCGCGCAGGGCCATGACCGCCGACATGTCGGTTTCATTAAAGGTGGTGAGCATCGCGGCCTCGTGCTGCGCCGCCACCAGGCGCTGGGCGATCCGCTGGCGGAGGGGCGAGATTTTTTTCCGTGTCTGGCGGTCTGCCGCGCTGGGTGCAGCGCCCGCCGTAGCTCCGCTCGGCGGAGCGGAGGAGGGCGGCTTGACGGAGGAAGCCAGCATATCCCCTTTGGTGACGCGGCCCGCCTTGCCCGTGCCGGCAACCGTGGACGGATCGACGCCCGTTTCTTCGGCGATTCGTCGCACGGCCGGAGATTGGCTTTGCGCCGCACCACCGGCCTTGTCGGCGGCTGGTTGACTGGGGACCGGGTCATCCGCCTTCGCCGGACTTTGGCGCGCCTCGACACCCTGCTCTTTCACTTTTTTTTCGGCTGGGGCCTGAGGCTCTTTCGCTGGGGTCCCCGCCGACTCGGTGTCTATCGTCGCCACGACCTGCCCGATTTTGACTTCAGCGCCTGCCGCCGCCTTGAGGGCGATTTTCCCAGCGGACTCGGCGGTTCCTTCCGAGGTGATCTTGTCGGTTTCGAGTTCGAAGATGGGTTGGTCCTTCTTTACCGCGTCCCCGTCCTTTACATGCCATTTGGCGAGGACCCCCGAGCTGATTGACTCGCCCATGGGAGGAATTTTGACGTCAAGGAGGGGCATCGTTGCGGAATGGCAGGCGCCTTCAAACGCTGAAGGCGGCCTGCAGCAGCGCGCTGAGTTGGAGCTTGTGCAGCGCCAGAATGCCGACCGCGGGAGAGGAGGCGGGGGGTCTGCCGGCGTACGCGGGCTTGCGTCCGAATATATCCTGGAGTTGTGGCGCGATCCATTGCCAGGCGCCCATATTTTCCGGCTCCTCCTGGCACCAGACCACCCTCGCTTGATGGCCGTAGGCGTCGGAAAGCTCGGCCAGTCGATTGCGGTGCAAAGGATAGAGCTGCTCAATGCGCACGATTGCTGTGTCGGTCAGGTTATTTTTCGCGCGGTGGTCGACGAGGTCGTAGTAGACCTTGCCCGAGCAGAGAACGATGCGTTCCGGCCCCGGGCCGCCCGCCGGCCGCGCCGGATCATCCAAAATTTCCCGGAAGGAGCCGTCCACAAATTCGTCGATGCGAGAGACGGCGGCGGGATGCCGCAGCAGCGACTTCGGCGACATGACGACGAGTGGCTTGCGGAAATTGCGCCGCATCTGCCGTCGCAGGATATGGAAGAACTGCGCGGGCGTCGTCGGGTTGGCCACTTGGATGTTGTCCTCGGCGCAGGCCTGGAGGAAGCGTTCCAGACGGGCGGAAGAATGTTCGGGCCCCTGACCCTCGTAGCCGTGGGGCAGCAGCAGGACGATCCCGCAGGTTCGCTGCCATTTTGATTCGCCGCTGACGATGAACTGGTCGATGACCACCTGGGCGCCGTTGGCGAAATCGCCGAACTGCGCCTCCCACAGGCAAAGCATTTCGGGATAATCCACGGAATAGCCGCATTCGAAGCCGAGCGCCGCAGCCTCCGACAGCAGCGAATTGTACACGCAGAAAAGCGCCTGCTTGGGATCCAGATTCTTGAGCGGGGTGTATTTCCGGCCGGTCTCGATATCGGCCAGCACCGCGTGGCGGTGGCTGAACGTGCCGCGTTCGGTGTCCTGGCCGCTCAGGCGGACGGGAGTGCCCTCCACGAGAAGCGTGCCGAACGCCAGCGCCTCGCCAAAGCCCCAGTCGATCGGTCCGCCGTCGCGGCCCGCTTGCAGCCGCGCGTCGAGCAGGCGCCGGATCTTGGGATTCACCTTGAAATCGGCTGGCACGGTGGTGAGACCCTGGATAACTCGCGCGATCTCATCCGCCGGAACCCCCGTGGCCACGGGCGTATGGCGGTAGCCACGTTGGAAAACGGCGTTCGAGCCCTTGAACGAGGCGTCGGCGTCGATCACGCGCTCTGCTTTGGTGGCCGCGCGGCTCTTGGCCTTGGCCAGGCTTTCCTCCAGCGCGGCGGAATACTCCGCCCTGATGGCGTCGCCTTCGGCCGCGGTGATCGATCCCTCGCTCACGAGCTGCTCGGTATAGAGCGCGGAGACGATCGGATGGGCCGCGATCTTCTGGTAAAGCGTCGGCTGGGTAAAGGACGGCTCATCCGTCTCGTTGTGGCCGTGCCGGCGGAAACAGTACATGTCCACGAACACGTCTCGCTTCCATTTCACGCGGAAGTCGAGGGCGAGCTGAGCCACCATGCAGACCTCCTCGGGATCATCCCCGTTCACATGGAAGATCGGCACCTCGATCATTTTGGCCACATCCGTGCAGTAGCGCGACGAGCGCGCGTCGGCGGGATCGGTGGTGAAGCCGATCTGGTTGTTGATCACGAAGTGAAGCGTTCCGCCGGTGCGGTAACCGGGCAGTTGCGAAAAGTTCAGCGTCTCGGCCACCACGCCCTGGCCCGCGATGGCCGCGTCGCCGTGAACGAGAAGCGGCATGACCTTGCGGCGCTCCGCTGTGTCGCCGCGGATCCGCTGGCGCGCGCGGGTTTTGCCTTCCACCACCGGGTCCACGATCTCGAGATGGGAGGGATTGGCCGCCAGGCGCATCTCGACCTTCTTGCCCGAGGTCGTGGTGAGCACGGACTCATAGCCTAAATGATATTTGACGTCGCCGTCGCCCCCGACCGCGTCGGGAATGTAGTTCTCGGAAAACTGCTCGAAGAGCTGGTCGAAGGACTTCCTCATGATGTTGCACAGCACGTTGAGCCGGCCGCGGTGCGCCATGCCCATGACGATCTCCTCGACTCCGGCGTCGGGGCAGTGGTCGATGACGGCGTCCAGGGCCGCGATGATCGTCTCCCCGCCCTCGAGCGAGAAACGTTTCTGGCCTACATATTTTGTGTGAAGAAACTTCTCGAAAAGCTCGGCTTTGTGGACCCGGCGAAGGATGCGCACCTTCTGCGCCTTGGTGAACTGCGGCTGCAGCTGGGTCGTCTCGATGCGCTCCTCCAGCCAGTGGCGGCAGTCCTGGTCCTGGATGTGGGTGTACTCGACGCCGACATGGCCGCAATAGGTTCGGCGCAGCGACTCGACGATGTCGCGCAGCTTCATCTGGCCGCCGCCTCGATAGGTGCCGACGTCGAACGAAGTATCGAGGTCCTCGTCGCCAAGACGAAACTGCGCGAGTTGCAGTTTGGGCGCGGGCGGCGGCGCGTCGCTCAGCGGATCGAGATGCGACTGGGTGTGGCCGATCGCCCGGTAGGCGTTTATCAAATAATGGACGCGGGATTGCTTGAGGCTGTCCACGATGGCCGCCTCAGCCCCCGCAGCCCCCTCCAGCGAGGCGCCGGTTGTGCCGAGCGTGAAGCCTTGAAAGAACGCCCGCCAGGTCGGATCGACCGCATCAGGGTTGTCGAGCCAGACGCGGTGCATCGACTCGATGATGTCGGCGTTGGCTCGGGTTGGCAGTATAAGCGAATTCATTTAAAAAAACAGAAAGAGGCCCGGGCGTTGCAGAGAACGAAAAAGGGGACAGTTCTCAGCAAAGACCGGGTGTGAGAGGTTTTCAGGCTTAACCTGCACAATACGCCCGACGAACTCAAGCGCAGGGGGCCGATGCGAGGGGATTGCAATCCCTCTAAACCTGGGTAACAGGCGGATTAGGGCCTCTGTGAACGCTGAAATCAAAGAATCTCTTATATCGCTCCTGACTGGAATTAAAAACTCTGATGGGACGGCTGTTGACCGGCATATGCGCAGATTGGATGAGATTTTGGCGGCAAATCGCGGTTCGCTGCACCCGCAGCTCGCGCATTTCCTTGAACGACGCAGCTATGCAAAAGCGCTGACGTTCCTCGGAGGCGAGACCTTGGGCCGGAGTCCTTTTGATGCGCTGAGTTCGGCCGGGCTGCCTTCGGCGCCTCCGCCCAAGGTTTCCTGTGCCCCTCCGATAAAAAATCGCGGCCGGGTGGATGTCATTCGTGAAACAGGGAATCGCGGGGGCAAAACTGTCACAGTCGTCACGGGATTTACCGGCATTGGCCTGCCGGAAAAAGAAACGTTGGCGAAGAAAATGCGGGCCGCCTGCGGCTGCGGCGGCACGGTCAAGAACGGCGCAATCGAGATCCAGGGCGACCAGCGCGAAACAGTGGCGCGAATCCTAGCGGAAGCGGGCTTTCGGCCGGTCTTCGCAGGCGGCTAGCCAACAGCCTGCCAAGCTCCGTCATAGGGTGCGGCGGAAGAGCTTCGTTGCGAGGCTCAGCGCCAGCACCGAGAAGACGGAGAGGAAAAGCAAATCGGACGCGATGGCCGAAAGGCCGGTGTTTTTCAGCAGGAGCTCCTTGAAGCCGTGCACCGCGTACGTAAAAGGATCGATCGTCGTGATTACCCTCATCCAGGGGGGAAACCCGCTGATGGGGTAGACCGCGCCGCTCGGAAAGTAGAGCAGGGTGTTGAGCACGCCGAACATGGCGCGGGGCAGGAGCGGGTCGCTCACCCGCACCATCATCAGGAACATCATGCTGATAAGGGCGAGGGCCGTGGCCACAATGAGGACCATCATGCGCGCCAATCGGAGGGGATCGAGCGGGTGAGGAATGCCCGCAATGAGGGAACCGAGGGTGGCCAGGACCGCGCCGGAGATCATCGCTTTTGCCACGCCCGCCAGATTGAAGCCGAGGATGAGTTCGACCTTGCGGATGGGCGTGACCAGGTAGCCCTCGTGCAACCCGCGGGCTTTGTCGTCGATGAATATGATGCCGCCGCCGATCATGGCCGATACGAAGATGGATAGGACAGTGACCCCGGGGAGCAAAAACTGGATGTAGGGGACGTAGGGGTAGACCTCGACCACCGAGAGAGTGGGCGCGGTAGCGACCCGCGGCGCGGGCTGCTTCTGGTTGTAATCCGAGAGGATTTGGTCGAAGGAGGCTTCCAGAGCGGATGAGGAAAATTGATCCGTATTATCCTCGATCAGCGCCACGCGTGGGTTGAGGTTGGACAACTGGTCGCGGGA
>DAISJK010000010.1:0-9365 GCA_036821505.1 Opitutaceae bacterium | reverse complement strand
GAAATCGAAACGGACAAAGCCACGATGGAGCTCGAGAGCTTCTTCGACGGCACGCTCCTGAAAATCTTCCTTCCCGCCGGCTCCCAGGCTCCCATCGGCACACACCTCTGCGCGGTCGGCAAATCGGGCGAAAAGGTGGAGGCTCCCTCCTCCGCCCCGCAAAGCGGAGCTATGGCTGATAAACCCGCGGCTCCGCCCCCTGCCAAAGCTCCGGAAAGCAAACAGACCTCCGCGAACGTGCCCTCCCCGGCCAAAACTTCGGAGGGGCCGCCCGCCACGGCTCCGGCTGGCGGAGCGCAGGAGGGGCGCATCCGCATCTCCCCCCTTGCGCGTAAACTGGCCGCGGAAAAAGGAATCGATCCCTCCCGCATCACGGGCAGCGGTCCGGGCGGGCGAATCGTTCGCGCCGACGTTCTTGAAGCAGAATCCGCCTTCGCCAAGGCTTCTGCGGACGGGCCGGCGAAGGCGCCCGGCCCGAAATCCGCTCCTGCTTCGAGCGGTGGAACGAAAGCCGCCGCGGGCAAGGATGGCCAGCTTCTCCCTGTCTCAAACATGCGGGCAATCATCGCGCGCAGGCTGGTCGAGTCGAAAACCCAGCTTCCCCATTTCTACGCCGAAATCGAGATCGACGCAGACCCTCTTCTCGAGCTGCGGGCGCAACTCAACGAGGACGAGGCGCTCAAGGCCGACGGCGTCAAGCTGTCGGTCAACGACTTCATCCTCAAGGCGTCTGCCGAAGCCCTGCGCCGCGTGCCGACCGTCAACAGTTCCTGGGAAGGCGAAAACATTCGCCGTTACTCAGGGATTCACGTTTCGTTCGCCGTCGCGATCGACGACGGCCTCATCACGCCCGTGATCCGCGACACTCAGTCGAAATCGCTCGTGACCATCAGCGGCGAGGCCAAGGCGCTCGCCAAACGGGCCAAGGATAAGAAGCTCGCGCCTGGCGAGTTCACCGGAGGCACGTTCTGCGTCTCCAATATGGGCATGCTGGGCGTGGACCGGTTCTGCGCGATCATCAATCCACCCAACGCCGCCATCGTCGCGGTCGGCTCCATAGTGAAGAAGCCGGTGGTGAAGGATGACAAGATCGCGATCGGCCAGCGCATGTCGCTCACGCTTTCATGCGACCACCGCGTGGTGGACGGCGCCACGGGAGCGGCTTTTCTCGCGGCGCTGAAGGAGCTCTTGGAGAAGCCGGCGCTTCTGCTGCTTTAAACCTCCGCCCGCCGACGGGCGTCGGCCTCGATCAACCGGCTCAGGTCGGCTAGGGCGGCTTTCACGCGCGCCTTCACGGCGGGCAGTTCGTCCGCGCTCGCGACGTTCTCGTTGGCGAAAAGGTAGAACTTGATCTTCGGCTCGGTGCCGCTGCCTCGCGCGGCGTAGCTGAAGCCGTTTCCGAGCGCGATGAGGTAAAGATCCTCCTTCGGCACCTGCTCGCCGTCCGCGTCGAATAGGGTCTCCCGGCCGAAATCCTGGAATTTCGTCACCGGAATATCGCCGAACGCCTTGGGTGGAGCGGAGCGATAAGTGTCCAGAATCCGGCGGATCTTGGCGGTGCCGCTCGAGCCTTCGTAGTATAGGTTGATCACGTCCTCGAGGTAGAAT
Source organism: Opitutaceae bacterium (assembly GCA_036821505.1). Lineage (GTDB taxonomy): Bacteria > Verrucomicrobiota > Verrucomicrobiia > Opitutales > Opitutaceae > Palsa-1447. The sequence continues at coordinate 7,757 of DAISJK010000010.1, read as the reverse complement.
CCGCATTTGAGGAAAATCTCGTCCAGGTACTCCGGCACGGTCAGGCCGCGCGCTTTCACCCATGAGCACAATTCGGCAAACATCAGACAGGCGGCATTGCCGTCCTTGTCGCGCACATAGTCGTTCGGAAGGTAGCCGTAACTTTCCTCGCAGCCAAAAGCGAAAAAGCCCCCGTGCTCGACTTGCACATGGATGCGTCGCTCAAAGGGAATGGCCTCGTAATCGAACCCGGCTCCCATGGCCGCGCGCAGACGCTTTTCGTAGAGCCCGAGTTTGGCCGCGATCCACTTGAATCCGGTCAGGGTGTTGACGACTTTCACCCCGTGCGCTTTTCCGATCGCGTCCTGCAGTCCGGTCGTGACGAAAGTCTTGATCAGGCAGGCGCGCGATGAGCCCTCGGGCGGGATCCACCCCTTGGCCTTGTACTGCATCAGGCGGTAGTCGGCCAGAAGCGCGCCGATCTGATTGCCGGTCAAAAGCTGCATCTCGCCGGCCCGGTTGCGCACCGCGGCGGCCATGCGGTCGCAGTCCGGATCGGTTGCCAGTACGACGTCGCATTCCTTGGCCTGCGCCACCGCCACGGCGAGGGTCAGCGCCTCGGCATTCTCCGGATTCGGCGATTTGACGGTCGAAAACCGCGGATCGAAAGCGAGCTGTTCGTGCACGGCGTGCACCTCGCAGCCGGCGTGAACCAAAAGCGGCAGGCTGTGCACGCAGCCCGTGCCGTGGATGTTGGTGTAAACGACGCGCAGCTTGGCATGGCGGCACTTGTCCGGATCGATCGCGGCTTTGGCTGCGATCGCGAGGTACGCATCGTCGGCCACCCGGCCCAGCACGCTGACCCCGGCCAGATCGACCGAAAAAAACGCCGCGAGTTCATCCAAGGGCACGGCGCCCACCTCGGCCACGATGCCCCGATCGTGCGGCGGCACCACCTGCGCCCCGTCGCCGAAGTAGGCCTTGAATCCGTTATCGTAATAAGGATTGTGGCTCGCGGTGATGACCACGCCCGCGTGCGCTCCCAGCCAGCGCACCGAGTAGCTTAGCTGCGGCGTCGGCCGGGGTCCGTCAAAGATAAAGGCTTGTCCGCCCAGCCGCGTCCACGCGGAGGCAAGCAGTTCGCAGAAATGCCGCGAAAAATATCGGACGTCGTACGCCACCACCAGGCGCGGCGCCGCCGACACGCCCTGAGACTGAAGGTATTTGCTCGTGTAGCGAAAAAGCCCCACGGCTGCGCGAAGCAGCGTGATATCGTTCATCATGTTGCTGCCGACGGCGGCGTGGGCCTCGGCGGATTCGGGCGCGGTCACCACAGCGCCGATCGTGCGGCCGCGCATGCCCCCGGTGCCGAACTCGAGATGGCGGTAAAAGCGGTCGTTCAGCTCGGGCCACCGCCCGGCGCCCACGAGTTCGTCGATGCTGGCGCGAGCCCAGGCGGGAAATTTGGCGTTGCGGAAGGCGGTCAGATTGTCAGCCGCGGTGGAAAGCAGCTTGCCCGCGCGCACGGCGGCCAGGAGCGTCGAGTCGGGTTCGGTCATTCGAGATAAAGCCCTTCCACCACAGCAGGCTTCGGCGAGCGCCGGGTCCAGCTTTCGGAAAAGGAGTCTTCGTCGTAGCCGAAAAGCGGCGAGACTTCGAGCGAGACTTCGGGACAGCCGGAAGGGTCGGTCGCGAGCAAGGCGCCGGCGGTCCGAAGCCAGCGGGCGAACTGGCGCAACTGGTCGTCGCGGGCGGTCTGGGGCGAATCGACCCCCTCCGTGTTCTTGACCGGCGAAAAATCGTCCGCCCTCCGCGTTTCGACCACCAGCGGGTGCCGGGCAAACGGCAGGGCGTCAAAAACAAAAAGCTCGAACTTGATCCCGTTCGGTTTTTCCGGACGCACGGGATTTCCCGCGGCATCGATCGTCGCGATCTTTTTTTCCGCCCGATGAAACGGCAGCGTCCCTCCGCCGAGCGCCATCTTCCGCGCGAACTCGCGGTCGATCATGTGAATCGCGATGTTGCCGGCGCGGAAACGGAGACGGCCTTCGGCATCCGTTTCTTTCTGCATCGCCATGGGGAGATCGGAGTACTCGATCACCACGAGTTTGCCGTCCCGAATGCAGAAGTGCCCCAGCTTCTCCTCGGGGTAGGCCTTCGGGACAGTCTTGCTCGACATCTCAGAGCCGCGCAGACGGTGCCAGCCGATGAAAGCCGGATCCACGCAGCGCACGAGCGGGTTGTCCACTTGGAAATAGCTGATCGTCTCGACACCCTCCTCGGCCATGAGGCCGAGAGCTCCGCTGCGCTCGAGCGCGCGAAGCGAGCCACCATGTCCGTCGGGCGAGAGCGCGATCGCATCCGGGCGCTCCATCATGATTTGGCCGGAGAAATCCACCGCAGGCATCCGCCCCTGACGGAAAAAATGAACCCGCCCGCGGTCCAGCCCAAAAAAACGGTGCTCGGCGAAGAAAGCCTCGGTCGCCTCGTGGTTCTGGTGGCTGGTCATGATGAACCAGTGGAGCGGGCGGCCGTGGCGGAGGCCCGCTGCGCGGATCTTTTCCGCAAACACCTGGAAGAGCGGCTTTCGCCTGACCGGCGTGACCCCGAAGGTGCCCTTGGGGGCGTCGTAGCCCAGGCGCGTGCCCTGCCCTCCCGCGACGGTGAACGCCGCCACCTTTCCCGCCCGCAGCGCGGCTTCGCCCGCAGCCTTGGCCTCGGCCCAGGCGGCCGGGTCCCCGCCTTCCTCGGGGCGCGGCTCGTAGGGTGCCGGCGCAAGATCGTCGAATCTTGCCTTCCCCGCGCCGCCCGCGGTCAGCGAACGATTGAGCCGGTCGATTTCTGCCAGATCTATTTCGGCCGCTTCGGCCAGCAGCCGCTGCCGCGCCGGCTGGTCCAGCCGATCGTAGAACGAGAAAACACGGCCCTGGCCGGCCCGCCGAAAGACTTCGATTAGTTCGTCGCCGCGCATGGCATCATCATCGCTTTCATTGCTCGAAGTTGAAAAGCGTTTCGTCGGGCTTGGCGTAGCGCAGATTGCGCCTGATCACTTTTTCCACATAGACGGGATCGCTGCGCAATCGTTCCAGCTCTTTTTCCTGCTCGGCCAGCTGGGTCTCCTCCTCGGCCAGCCGGCGGCGGTATTGCGCCTCGTCCGTCTTCAAGCGGTCGTATTCCTCCCTGGCATCGAGGAAAAACAGGCCCGCGGCGAGGCCCAATCCGCCCAGGAATAGCAGATAGAGGCTAAAGAAGACGCGCCGAAGGTTCACGGGGACGAATTAAATCAAACTCATCGGGTCCACGTCGAGCGTCTGCGTGACGTCTTCTGGCCAGGCGAACGCGGCGCGCAGCCGGGCGATCTCCCCGATCACCGGCGTCACCGCCGGAACAAAATACCAGAGCTGCCAACGGTACTCGTCCTTGATCTTTTCTATCGGCGCGGGCGCGGGTCCGCGCAGTTCGACGCGCGGCCCGAGCGCGGCCGCGACGTGCTTGCTCCACTGTTCGGCGAAAAATTTTAGTTTCTCGGGATTGGGGCCCCGAAAGAGATGGTGAATGAGGTGCCGGTACGGCGGATACCGGTATTGCCGCCGAAGCTCGAGTTCGTTCGCGGCAAAGCCGGCGTAGTCGGCATGGCGCGAAAACTGGATGGGGCCCGCCTGCGGCGTGAAGGTCTGCACCACCACTTCCCCCGTGCGGTCCCCGCGGCCGGAGCGCCCGGCCACCTGCACCAGCAACTGGAAGGTCCGTTCGTTGGCCCGGAAGTCCGGAATGTGCATCGAAAGGTCCGCGTCAACGAGTCCGACCAGCGTCACGTTGGGAAAGTCCAGACCCTTGCCGATCATTTGAGTGCCCACAAGGACGTCGATTTTTCCCAATCTAAAATCATTGAGGATTTGGCGAAAACGGTTTTTGCGGCCCATCGTATCCGAATCCAGCCGCTCGATTCGGGCGCGCGGCAGGGCCCGCCGCACCGCCTCTTCCACCCGCTGTGTGCCCAGGCCGCGCCAGCGGACATCGGGCGCGCCGCACTTGGGGCACCGCGCCGGCGCGGGCCGCTGCTCGCCGCACAGATGGCAGCGCAGGGTGTCGTCGGTTCGATGGTAGGTCATGGAGACGCTGCAATGCGCGCATTCCTCCACATGGCCGCACTTGGTGCAAAGGACGGACGAGGAATAGCCGCGGCGGTTGATGAACAGGATGGACTGCTCGCGGCGGGCGAACCGATCCTGCAAATCCCCGGCAAGCCGCTGCGAGATGGCCGCGAATTGCCGCTGTCTGGCCGACTCGATCCGCATGTCCACGACTTGGATGTCGGGAAGATGGCAGCCGTCCACCCGCCGGGTGAGCTGGAGAAGCTGGTATTTTCCCGACTGGGCATTCGCGTAGCTTTCAAGCGAGGGAGTTGCGGAGCCCGCCACGCACCAGGCGCCCGCAAGTTTGGCCCGCATCACGGCCACGTCCCGCCCGTGATAACGCGGCATCTCATCCTGCTTGTAGGCGGGCTCGTGCTCCTCATCCACGATGATCAGGCGGAGGTTGCGCACGGGCGCGAACACGGCGGAGCGCGCGCCGACCACGACGCGAGCGTCGCCCGCCGCGAGGGCGAGCCATCCATCCAGCCGCTCGCCCTCGTTCAGATGGCTATGCCAGACCACGCAGCGCTGGCCCGGCGCGACCGATTCGAGTCGCGACCGCAAGCGCGCGACCGTCTGGGGCGTGAGAGCCACCTCCGGCACGAGGAATACGACTCCGCCGCCGGCCCGCAATGCGGCGTCCATCGCGCGGAGATAGACCTCCGTCTTGCCCGAGCCGGTGACCCCGTGCAGGACCGAAACTCCGAATTGTTTGCTGGCCAGGGCCGAAATCAGCGCCTTCACCGCCACGCTCTGCTCGGCGGTGAGCTCCGGGGGACGTCCGACAACGATTTCCTGCCGAGACCATTCGTCGACGTAGGCCTCGCGCACTATCCTGCGGCTCTCCTCACGCACGGCTCCGCATCGCACCAAAGCCGCGGCCGATGCCGCGCCGAGACCGAGGCGTGCGAGCACCCGCGTCTTGGATTGCGGCCGAATCTGCTGCTCCAAAAAAGCGTAGAGGCGGGCCTGCTGCGGAGCCCGCCGCTCAAGGCGAACCCGCTCTTCCGCCGTCAGGGGCCGCGCCACCGCAAGCAGCTTTTCCTGTTTGATGACGGCGCCCCGCCGCACGGCCGCCGGGATCATGGTTTCGATCACGGCATCGAGCGGGGCCGCGTAGTAGCCCGCCATCCATCGGGCGAGCTTGAGGAGGTCCGGCGGCAGTGCTGGAAAATCATAGACGACCTGCGAGACGAGTTTCAGCTTCTCGACCGGAAAATCGCGCGGAGCACCCACTTCGCCGACGACGCCTAGCCACGATTTCCCGCGCACGGGCACGCGCACGAGCGATCCCACGCCGACGCCCGCCTTCAGCGATTCCGGCACGCGGTAATGAAGCAGCTTGTCGAAACCCGCGAGGGGGTGGACGCCCACGAACATGCCATCAAAGCTTCGAAGAGCCGACTGCCTTGGCAACGCCGCTTTTCGATCCCCAAGTAGCCGCGCGAGTGCCATGTGGCTGCGAGCGTGAGCGAGTGGAGGCTCGCAGCCACCTAGGCCAGCACTCGTGCAATTCTCTGTTCGGTTTTGAACACGGCGGATGGATTAGGATAGAAGCAACCATGCCCGACGACGGCGAACTACTCAGGCAGTACGCAGAATGCCGCTCGGAAGCCGCCTTTGCGGAACTCGTGCGCAGGCATTTGGACATGGTCTATTCCGCCGCGCTTCGCCAGACCGGCGGCGACAGCCATCGGGCTGAAGACGTCAGCCAAAGCGTGTTTGTCGATCTCGCCCGGAAAGCCACGGCTCTTTCGGGCCGCGTGACGCTGGCCGGCTGGCTTTACATCGCCGCCCAGCGCGCCGCGTCGAGTACCTGGCGTTCCGAAAGACGTCGGCAAGCGCGCGAACGGGAGGCAACAATCATGCAAGACTCATCCGATCACACCCACCCAACCCCAGTTTGGGAGGAGCTACGCCCCGTGCTCGACGAAGCCATTGGGCAATTGGGCGAGAGCGATCGCGAGGCTGTATTGCTTCGTTATTTCGAAGGGTGCGCATTCGCAGACATAGGCGCCAAATTCCGCCTGAGCCAGGACGCCGCCCGAATGCGGGTGGACAGAGCGCTGCTCCGATTACAGGCCGTCCTCGCCCGGCGTGGCATCACCTCCACCGGCGCTGCACTGGCCGCCCTACTGGCCGATCAAGCCGTATCCGCCGCGCCGGCAGGCTTGGCCGCTTCCATCGGCGCCTCCGCGATGGCGGGCGCCTCCGGCGCAGGGGCCGTCTCCACGTTGATCCAGCTTATGCAAATCACCAAAGTTCAGATCGCAGTCGCCACGATCATCTTCGCCGCCGGAGCCGCGATCGGCGTGCGGGAAATCCGCGCGAACCAAGACTTACGTGCTGAGATTGCTTCGTTACGAAACGAAAATCGTGCGCTTCCCGAACTTAGGGCCGAACACATCCGGCTGATAAGAGCCGAGGCGGACCTCAATGCGGCAATCACTGAGGGCGAAGCCAACGCCCAAGCCGCCGCGGCCGCCCGTCGCTCCACGAGGCCGACGCCAAAACCTATCGCCTCTTTGGAAGAGGCCATGACCAAGGGTCCCATCTACGAAGCAAACACCCTCGACCAACAACCGCTCGCGATCGACACGGCCGGCATTGTGTATCCGTCGGGCATGCGTCAAGCTGGACTGGGCGGCAAGACGACTGTGGATCTGGTCGTTGCTATCGACGGAAGCGTCGTCGGTGCCCATGCGATCAGCGCCACAAACGCCGAGCTCGCGGACGCCGCTGTAAAAGGAGTGAGCCAGTGGGTTTTTAAGCCGGGCCAAAAAAACGGCCTTCCCGTGAACACCCACATTCAAATTCCGATCTCTTTCACGGTCAGAAGCGGCCCATGATCAGGCAATGAACCCAATTGAAAAAGTCGTGATGAGTGCCGGGGTCGGCGCCGCGCTCGCAGCCTTGATCGTTTCATCATCGCTGACCCACCGCGCACTGGCCGGTGAATTGGGCACCCTTCGTTTGCGAAATCGAGAACTCTCCAATCTGCGAACCGGCAACGAAGAATTGAGACGCTCCGTCGCCAGGCTGACCGATGTGCGAAAAGCCCAAATCGATTCGGCTGCTCGCGCAGCCGAGGAGGCCGCCGCAAACCCAGATTTCATACCAGTCACAAATCTTAGAAACGTTGGCTCGCGCACGGTCAAAGGCGCTCTCGAGACCTACTTATGGTCATTGACCAACCAGGACGTGGCCGCGCTCGCGAGGATGCTCGTCCTAAGCAAGCCCTCAAAGGCGAAGGTGGCTGCGATTTACGATGCCCTGCCGCAATCCGCCCAGGCTCAATATGAGAACTCAGACGAGATGTTCGCGATGCTCTATCTGGAGCAGCATCCGACCTATTTTTCGGCAGCCCGCGTCACGTCCGATGAACCAGCACCTGACGAGCGATCCACGGTGCCAACCACGCAGTACGAATATCCAAATGGCAGCATCACCACGCACCATGATTTGCCAATGAAGCTCACCGCCGACGGATGGGGCGTCCAGGTTTCAGGCGCACAGGTTTCTCGGTTCTTAAGGCAACTGACACAGCCTGCCACTTTTCCTTCTCCGACGAACTAACGGTAGTAACACAGCGACTAACCGATTTCTCACGAAATCGGCTACGCTCCGCCAAGCGCGTTGGGG
>DAISJK010000009.1:0-9444 GCA_036821505.1 Opitutaceae bacterium | reverse complement strand
CCGCGTCGCGAAAGCTCGCGACATGAAAGCCCTCCACCAGGCGCCCAACCCAGTAAAACAACAAGGCATTGATCACGATCACGCCGAGCCCCATGGTCAGGATGATGAACGGCAAGGTGAAGATCACGAGCAGCGGCTTGAAGATAGCGTTGAAAAAGCTCAACAGGACGGCCACGACCAGCAGGGTCCCGCCGTCGTCGCAGTGGATGCCCGGCACGAGCTTGGTCGCCAGCGTCACCCCCAGCGCGAGCACTAGCCAGCGCACCAGCAATTGGAGAAACGGTGAGCGCACGATCCTCCGAACTCTCGCTTAGGCAACGCCGCGCGCAATGAAAATCATCGTCATCCAGGACCGTCTCCGCAGCGGCGGAACGGAGCGCCAGACGATCCTGCTGACCCGCGCTTTCGCGGCGGCCGGACACGAAACGGAACTCATCACCTTCCGCCCGGGCGGCGCCCTCGCCGCGGACGGCCGCGGTCTCCCCATGCGCTCGCTCCAGCCCTTCGATCTCGGGCTCGACTGGTTCGCGCCCGGGTTGGTGGGCGCCGTGCGCCGCGCGCGACCTGATATCGTTTTGTGCATGGGCCGGATGGCCAATTGCTACGGCGGCCGCATTCAGCGTGCCTGCCCGGACGCCGCCGTCGTGTGCACGGTGCGCACCGGAAAATCGCTGCCGCTGCTCTTCCGCCGGTCGCTGCGGCAAGTACGGCATATCCTGGCCAATAGCCGGGAGACCCGCGAATGCCTGATAGCCAGGGAGGGCGTCCCGCCGGAAAAGGTATCGGCGATCTACAACCCCCTGGTCTTTTCCGCTCCCACGCCCGATTTCAGCCGGGACGAGCTTCGGAGGCGACAAGGCGCCGGAGCCGGTTCTTTTATCATGCTCTGCGTGGCGATGTTTCGGCCGGAAAAGAACCAGGCGGAACTGGTGGAGATCGCCGCGGGATTGCCATCCGATATCGACTGGCAGCTTTGGCTGGCCGGCGCGGGACCGATGCGCGACCCCTGCGAGCGGCTGGCCCGCCGGCTCGGCGTCGGCGCGCGGGTTCGCTTTCTCGGCTTCCAATCCGATCCGGCCGGCCTCTACGCCGCGGCCGATGTCGCGGTGCACGCCTCGCGCAGCGAGTCGCTCTCCAATTTTCTGATCGAGGCGCAGGCCGCGGGATTGCCGAGCGTGGCCTGCGAGGCCCAGGGCCTGCGCGAATCTTCGCTGCCAGGGCGCACGGGCTGGGTCGTGCCGCATGGCGATCGCGCCGCTTTCCGCGCGGCGCTCGAAAGGCTCGCGGCCGAACCGGCGGCTTCCCGCCGCGAACGGGCCGGCGAGGCCCGCGCATTCGCGAGCTCGACCTTCGATCCTTCGCGCCAAGTCGCGGCGCATCTCGAACTGTTCAAGCGCCTCGACGGAGGCGGGTGAGGCGGCTAGGTCAGGCTCCGGCCGAAGCGACGCTCGCGTCGTGGGCTTTCGCCGCCTCCTGCACCACCTTGATCAGCTCCACGATTGACGCCGGCTTCAAAAGGTAGCGGAACAGCGCTGCCTCGTTCACGCTGCGCATCAACATTTCGGGCTTCATGTAGCCCGTGACGAGAATGCGCTGCATGTGCGGGTATTCTTCCCGCGCGCGCACGAGGAAATCCATGCCGTTGCCGCCGGGCATCAGGTGATCGGCCACGACAACCTTGAACGATTTCTTCCTCAGGATGAAGTCCGCCTCGCGGGCGGAATTGGCCGTCGTGATTTCAAAATGGGGCGAGAGCGCCGCAGTAAATACCTCAAGCAAGGCGCGTTCGTCATCGACGAGCAGCACGGAGTCCTTCTTTTCACCGGAGGAATCGCCGGATCCTCCGGCTTCGCCAATATTCATGTGGCCCCCCGTATGCAGATCGCCAGCCCCCCTTGCAAATCCGAAATCTCTTACGTAGAAATGCCTATGAAGGGCGGGTTAAGGAAGCCAATAAAACTCCTCTGGCATTCCCGGTCATCTTCTGTTCAAGTCGTTTCAAATCGATTCTAGTCGCATGCCGAAAGACTTGTACGCCGCGGCCGCCTCCGGAGAACTGGGGACGCTGCCTCCCGAGGCCCTGACTGCGGCGGCCCTGGCCGCGCGGAATGCCTCCGGCACGACTCCCCTCCACCTCGCCGCCAAGAATGGCTGCCTGAAAGACATTCCGCCCGGAATCCTGACCGAAGAGCTGATGGCGCTCAAGAATGTGGCGGGCTACACGCCCCTACACCACGCCGCACTCGGGGGGCACTTGGACCAAGTTCCTCCTGTCCTACTCAGCCCCACGGCCCTGTTTCGTCGCAGCAACGCGGGTTTCACCGTCTTTCATGTGGCGGCGGCCAACGGCAACCTCAACCAGCTTCCCGCCCCGTTAATCACCAAGGAGGTGGTGCTGACCAAGACCGACGTCGGCAACACCCTCTTGCACGAAGCGGCGGAAAAGGGCGCGCTGGACCGTTTTCCGAAGGAATTCATCACCCCGGAAAATATGGCGCAGCGCAACGTGGGCGGGGAAACCGTGCTGCACGTCGCCGCGTTCAACGGGCACTTGGATCAGGTGCCGCGGCCGCTTTTGACGACCGCCGCCATGCGTGAAACGACGGGGGCCGGGGATACCGTCTTTCATGCCGCCGCCATCTCCGGCAATCTCGGCCAGGTGCCGGCGGACCTTCTGGTGCACGACAATCTGGTCATCGCCAGCAAAACGGGCTTCACCGCCATCCATGCCGCGGCCGAAACTGGCCAGCTCGATCGCATTCCGCCGCACCAAATCACCGCGCAGCTCCTGCTCACCCGAAACGACAACGGCGATACGCCCCTGCACGCCGCGGCCTACGAGGGGCATTTGGACCAAATTCCCGTCGCGTTCCTCACTCGCGAGATGATGGCCACCCGCAGCTACGAGGGCGCGACCGTCGCTCAGATCGCCCTGAACCGCGGATTCCTCGGACAGATACCGGAAGATGCGCGGCCAAAGTCCGTCAGCGGATTCCAACGGTTCATGCGCCGCCTGAGCCAGGCTCGCCTGCCCATGCTGCCGTTGCGCTCGCGCAGGAAAGACTGAAGCTCGAAAGTAGCCGGCGCTACTTTCATGCTCGCTTTAAAATTAAAGCCCAACGTCCGGGCAAGAGTGCTGTCCGGCCACCCGTGGGTCTTCGCCAACGAGGTCGAGGCTCTGCTGCCGGCGGAGTCGGACGGTGAAGTCGTAGAGTGCCGCGATTGCGCCGGGCGCTTTCTCGGCACGGGCATCTACAACGGCCATTCGCAGATCGTCTGGCGACGATTGAGCCGGGAACGGGTCGTGCCGGACGCGGACTATTTCCGAGCCGCGTTGACGCGTGCGATCGCCCGGCGCCGGGGAGAAACGGTCTGCCGCCTGGTTTGGAGCGAATCGGACGACCTGCCGGGGCTCGTGGTCGACCGGTTTCACGACACGCTGGTGGTGCAAATCCAGACTCTGGCCCTGGAGCGCCGGTCGCAGTTGATGGGAGACCTGCTGGCCGAGCTTGTGCGGCCCGCGGAAATTATCTTTCGCAACGACGCTCCGATTCGCCGGCTCGAGGGGCTCCCCTTGGAGACGCACACCCGTTCCGGCCGGCCCTGGGAACCGCGCTGGATTCAAATCGGCGGCTTCGACTATCGGCTCGATTTGCAAACGGGCCAGAAGACCGGATTTTATCTCGATCAACGCGAGCAGCACGCCGCGGTCGCCAGACATTGCGCCGGCCGCCGGGTGCTCGATGCTTTCTGCAATCAGGGGCCTTTCGCCCTGCACGCGGCCCGCGCGGGGGCTGCCGAGGTGCTGGGCCTCGACAGCTCCGAAGACGCCCTAACCGCGGCCCGCCTCAACGCGGAGCGCAACGCCGTGCGGGCGTCATTCGCGATGGCCAACGTCTTCGACTGGTTCAACGCCCCGGAGCGCGCGTCCGAACCGGCTTGGGACCTCATCGTCCTGGACCCGCCGCCCTTTGCGAAATCGAAGGGCTCGCTGGAGGGGGCTCTGCGCGGCTACAAGGAGATCAATCTGCGCGCGATGCAGCGCCTCTCGCCCGGAGGAATCCTCGCGACCTACTCCTGCTCCCACCACATGCGCGATGCCGAACTGCGCGCCGTCCTGGCCGAGGCGGCTGCCGACGCGCGGCGCAAAGCGCTTATCCTTGAATTCTGCCATCAGCCGCCGGACCACCCGGTCCTGGTCACGATGCCCGAGAGCGAATACCTGCGAGGCTATATTTTGAGCTTCCCGCCGTAGATCGCGCTGGCCCCGAGTTCCTCCTCGATGCGCAGGAGCTGGTTGTACTTGGCCACGCGATCCGTGCGGCAGAGAGAGCCCGTCTTGATCTGGCCGGCGTTGGTCGCGACCGCGATGTCGGCGATCGTCGTGTCCTCGGTCTCGCCGGAGCGGTGGGAAATGACCGCGGTGTAGTTCGCATCCTGGGCCATCGCCACGGCGTCGAGCGTCTCGGTCAGGGAGCCAATTTGGTTCACCTTGACTAAGATAGAGTTAGCCACGCCAAGCTCGATCCCCTTCTTCAGGAATTCCGTGTTGGTCACGAAGAGGTCGTCGCCCACGAGCTGAATTTTGTCGCCGATCGCATCGGTCAATTTTTTCCACGTGTCCCAGTCGTTCTCAGAGCACCCGTCCTCAATCGAGATGATGGGGTACTTGGCCGCCAGCTTCTCGTAAAACTTAACCATCTCCGAACCGGAGAGCACCCTCCCGTCCGATTTCTTGAAAACATAGCTTTTCTTTTCTTTCACGTAGAACTCCGACGCGGCCACGTCGAGGGCGAGCGCGATGTCCTTGCCCAGCTTGTAGCCGGCGTTCTTGACGGCCACGGCGATGGCGTCGAGCGCGGCCTCGGCCGATTCCAACTTGGGCGCAAATCCTCCTTCGTCGCCAACGGCGGTGGAGAGGTTCTTCTCCTTAAGCACCTTCTTCAGGGCATGAAAAACCTCGCATCCCTGGCGCAGCGCCTCGGAAAAAGAGCGGGCCCCGACCGGCATGATCATGAATTCCTGGAAGTCGATCGGAGCGTCCGAATGCGCTCCGCCGTTCATGATGTTCATCATCGGCACGGGCAGCACCTTGGCGTTGGGCCCGCCCAGATATTTATAGAGAGGCTGATCGAGCGCGTCCGCCGCGGCCTTGGCGGCGGCCAGCGAGACGCCTAGGATCGCGTTCGCCCCGAGCTTCGATTTGGTCTTCGTGCCGTCGAGCTTGATCATGGCGCGGTCCACGCCCACCTGATCGCATGCGTCGAAACCGATGAGGGCCGGCGCGATCGTCGCTTTCACGTTGCCTACCGCCTTCTGCACGCCCTTGCCCCCATAGCGCGCCTTGTCGCCGTCTCGCAGTTCGAGAGCCTCGTGCTCGCCCGTGCTGGCTCCGGAGGGAACGGCCGCGCGCCCGAAAGCGCCGCAAGCAAGCTCGACGTCGACTTCAATGGTCGGATTGCCCCGCGAATCGACGATCTCGCGGGCGGTGATGGCGGTGATGGCGGAATTCATGAATCAAATGGGAAGCGGATTGAAACAGGCGCGCGGCCCTGAGGGAAAGAGAAAAGCGTTTCGACTCGCCCCGCGTGACGAAATGGCCTTCTTCCGAAGGATGACCCGCCTCGTACTCGCCTTCCTGCTCGCGACCGGCATCTCTGCCGCCGCCTCAGCCGCCCCCTATAAGGGGGCAATCGTGCTGGATTGCGCGACGGGACGCGTGCTCTTTGAGGACGGCGCCGACGAGGTCAGCCCGCCGGCAAGCATGACGAAACTCATGACTTTCGCAGTGATCGAGGATCAGCTGCATGCTGGGGCGTTCAAGCTCGACACACCCGTGACCGTCACCCCCGCCGACGCTAAAGTGGCTATGCTCAGGGACAGCACGAGCGTCTGGCTCAAGGCCAACGAGGTCTTCACGGTCGACGAGATGATCTATGCGATGATGATTCAGTCGGCCAACGACGCCGCCTACGCCATGGCCGCTTTCACCACGGGCTCGGTGGATTTGTTCGTCGCCAAGATGAACGCCAAAGCCGCGTCCCTGGGAATGACCCGAACCCGTTTCCGCACCCCCAACGGCCTGCCTGTGAGGAGCCACCGGATCGCCGACGGCGATCTCACGACGCCCCGCGATTTTGCCCTGCTCAGCCGGTACCTCATCCTCCACACCGATATTCTGCGTTACACGTCGGTCAAAACGCGGGTCTTCGGCTTCGGCCAGCGCTTCCCGCCAACGACGATGACGAATCACAACCATCTCCTCGGAAAAATCGCGGGAGTGGACGGGCTGAAGACGGGTTTCACCACGGGCGCGGGGTTTTGTCTCGCCGCAACCGCGCAGCGCGAAGGCAGACGGATCATCGTGGTCATGATGGACTGTCCCGACTCCCACGACCGCGATCTCGCAGTGGCCCGACTAATCGAGCGGGGGTTTGCCACCTCGGTCATGCCGGAGGCGCAAATAGGAGAAACGGCGCCGACGCGGCCCGTCCCAGCGGACGACACGGGGGGCATCAAATTCTCGGTGCCGGCGCGCTAGCCCACCCCATGGCCCGCCCACCCGATTTCGATGCGGTCAAAACCGCTTTCCTCGGCCTGCAGGACGCAATCTGCGCCGGGCTCGAGCAGGAGGACGGCGGGCGGTTCATCGAAGATGCTTGGCAGCGAAATGAGGGGGGCGGCCGCACCCGCGTTCTCAGCGACGGGGCTGTTTGGGAAAAAGCCGGCGTGGCTTTTTCCCACGTCCGCGGCGACCGGCTGCCGCCGTCGGCAACCGTCCGCCGTCCCGAGATCGCCGGACGCTCCTGGGAGGCGGTCGGAGTGTCGGTGGTGGTGCATCCGCGCAATCCGTACGTTCCGACGAGCCACATGAACGTGAGATTTTTTATGAGCCCTCCTTCGCCCGCTGAAAGCGGGCTTCGGCGGGCACCAAGTTTGCCCTCCGGGCAAACTTGGTGGTTCGGCGGAGGTTTCGATCTCACTCCGTTTTACGGCTTCGAGGAGGATGCCGTATCATGGCACCGCGCGGCACGCGACGCCTTGGCGGGATTCGGCGCGGACCTCTATCCGCGCTTCAAGCAGGCGTGCGACGAGTATTTCATCCTCAAGCACCGGAGCGAACCGCGCGGAATCGGCGGGATTTTTTTTGACGACTTCGACGAACTCGGGTTCGAGCGCAGCTTCGCGCTGGCGCGCGAAGTCGGGGCTGCCTACCTTCGGGCCTATCGCGCCATCGCGGCGCGCCGCAAGGACACGCCGGCGGGCGAACGCGAACGCCGTTTCCAGCTACACCGGCGGGGGCGTTACGCGGAATTCAACCTTGTGTGGGACCGCGGCACCCTGTTTGGGCTGCAAAGCGGAGGCCGCGCCGAATCCATCCTTATGAGCCTGCCCCCGCTGGCGCGCTGGGACTACGGCTGGAAACCCGAGCCCGGCAGCCCCGAAGCGAAATTACAGGAGGTTTTCCTCAAGCCGCGGGATTGGGCGAACCTATAGTGCCTACGTGGCCGCGAGCGTGAGCGAGTGGTAGGCACCCACTCGCTCACGCTCGCAGCCACATCAACGATTGCACCCCAGAGCCGGGGTGCCACAGTGAACGCCCTCCCTACCCCATGAATCTCAGCGAACGTTGGGCAACCGCAACCAGCTGGGCTCTGACGCGTTTCACCGAGAAGCCCGTCGCCCGTGGCAAGGCCGTCGCGATCATTGCCAGCCTCGTCCTGGTGATCGGCGTGGCCGACTGCCTGCTCGGCATCCAGATTTCGCTTTTCATCTTCTATTTGGTGCCGGTTTGCCTCGCGGTAGCCTGGCTTGGCGCGAGGGCGGCGGTCGCCACCACTGCCGCCGCAATCGCCGTGCGCATCTTGGGCGATCTCATCTCGATCGATTTTCGGCCGCTGCCGTTCTGGACCTGGTGGCACGTCATAGCCGGCACGCTCACCTTCGGCCTCATCATCTGGATCCTCAATGCCCTGATTTCGTTGCACCGCGATCTGGAACGGAGGGTGCGGGAGCGCACGCGCGCCCTGCATGAAGCGGCCAAAATGCGCGAACGCCTGCAACGCGAGCTCCTCGATATCGGCGCGCGCGAGCGCAGCGCGATCGGCCGCGAGCTGCACGACGAACTCTGCCAGCATCTTGTCGGCACCGCGCTGGCGGCGCAGGTGCTGAGACAGCGGCTGGAAGGGCGCGGCGACATTGCGGCCCAGGACGCGCGCGATATTGTGAAGTGGGTGGAGGATGGCATCGCCAAAACGCGCCAGATCGCCCGAGGCCTTCTTCTTTCGGGCATCGAGCCGGACGAACTGGGCCGGGAACTGGGTGAACTCGCCGCCGCGAGCAGCAGGGCCGGCATCACCTGCCGCTTTCGTCAGGAAGGCACGCCCGGACCGGGGGACGCGTCCGCGGCGGCGCAGCTGCTGCGCATCGCCCAGGAGGCCACCCGAAACGCGCTTCGCCACGCCCGGGCGCGTCACGTGGACATCACGCTGGCCGGAGACGAGCGCTCGACCTGCCTGATGGTTGAAGACGACGGCAACGGCCTGCCGCCCGCGCAGGATCGCGGCGGCGGCATGGGGCTTCGGATCATGGAACATCGCGCCACGCTGGCTGGAGGGACGCTCTCGGTGATCACCAAGCCGGGCGAGGGCACGCGGATCATCTGCCGGCTACAATGCAGTCCGGAAATCGCATGAGCGCGCCGCGCATTCGTATTTTCATCGTCGACGACCATCCTCTCGTGAGGGAATGGCTGGCCAACCTTCTACGGCTCCAGACCGATTTTGAAGTTTGCGGAGAGGCCGACGAGCCCGCGGCCGCCGCGGCCGCGATGGAGGAGCAGCGGCCCGACATTGCGGTGATCGACCTTTCGCTCAAACGGGGATCGGGTCTGGATTTGATCAAGGACCTGCGGGTACTTTGCCCGGAAACGCAGGCGATCGTCCTATCCATGTACGAGGAAGTCACGGATATCGTCCGCTCGCTGCGCGCCGGCGCGCGCGGCTACGTCATGAAGCGCGAGTCATCGAGCCAGATCGTGACCGCGATCAGGCATGTTTGCGCCGGAAAAATCTACGCCCACGCCGACGTGCTGATGCAGCTTGCCGAGCGCATGGTCGGGCGGACGGAAGAAGCGGACGCCGCGACGCCGGAGACCTTGAGCGATCGCGAACGCGAGGTGTTTCGGCGCCTGGGCGACGGCCAGAATACCCGGCGTATCGCGGACGAACTGGGTGTGGGTCTGAAGACGGTCCAGACCTACTGCGCGCGCATCAAGGAGAAGCTCGGCATGGCCGACGGATCCGAACTTGTGCGCGAGGCGTTGCGCTGGGCGGACGGCAGGCGGCCGTAGGGCGCAGCCTGACACGATATTCCGTCCGCGCCGGGCAGACGCGAGCTCGGCCTTGGTATAGGCTCCGGGAGGCCAACCCCAATCAGCCTCCC
>DAISJK010000008.1:0-10160 GCA_036821505.1 Opitutaceae bacterium | reverse complement strand
CCGGGGCGATGGTGCGTTTGGCCTGCGGCTGGATCACCTGGAAATCGTTGGACACCTTTCGCGGCGGCAGCCCTGCGATGTCCGGCCAGTTGCCCGTGCCGCTCAACTCCAGCGTCCAGGTGACCGGTTCGCCGACGGCGGCCGACGCAGGCACCACCTTCGATATCAATCTAAAATGCCCCACCGCTCCGCTGAAGCCCGCGGGCGCGGGCGGCAGCGGGCGCACTTCGATCGAAGGCGTGTCGCTCGTGACCGAAAATGGCTGGAACTGGCGCTGCTGGAAAAATCCCAGCCCCGACACGCCCACGCTCAAATTGATGATCTGACTCGCGGGTCGGAGCCGATAATTCCCGGGCGCGCGGACCATGGCGCGGGTCCGATAGGCCAGCCCCGTCCACGGCTCGTCGCCCGCGCGGTCTTCGAACGCCTCCGGCTTCGACCAATCTTCGACAACGAGCGGATCGGAATTCCATTCAACGGCACCCTGCCCGAAATCGGGCTGGTAACTGCGCCCCGCCTCGATGCTGTATCCAAGATTGAATACTTCACCGGCCCAGACGGCGCCGGCCGGCGGCTGGAGCCGCGAACTCGCCGCCGGCTGGGCCCTCAGGCCCGCGGAGAGGGCGCAGAATCCGATGATAGCAAGCGCGTGCTTCGTCAAATGCCCGGGTAAAAGAGCCATCACCAATCCTTTCCCGTCGTGGCCGGGTGAGGCTCATTGTTCTCCATCATTCGCAGCAGCTCTCCCGGATCGTCCTGGTTGCGAACCTGATCGAGCTCCTCCAGCGGAACCACCAGGGACGAATCGCGGGTTGGCGCCTCGGCAGGTTGGCGCTGAGCCGCGCCGCCCACCCGCTGGGATAGTCCGCCGCTCTGCTTTTGCCGCGACTGCGGCTTGGGCTGAGGCGGTGGAGGCGGCTCCGATTTCTTTTCTTCGGGCTTGATCCGGAGCGCATCGAGTTCGGCGCGGAGCCGCTGCCAGTCGGTCAGCGCGGGATCGAGCCGCGATCCCGCATCGACCGCGGCGAGCGCGTCGCCGACCGGACCGGTCGGCACGGTCTGGCTCTCGGATTGAAGATGCTGGCCCCAATCAACCGTTTCGCGCGCCATCTCCGCCCAGTCGCGCGGCGAACACGCGTCTTGGTTTGCGAGCCGGCCGACGATGCGGGCAAGCGACGCATCCGCCGGCAAGGCGTCGTCAGCTCGGATCGACAACGGAAGAAGCAATCCCAGGAAGAGCAGCGAGACGGCATGTAGCCGCACCTCCCTCGACTTTGGCCGCGCCGGAAATTCCCGCCAGAAACTGATCAGCAGACAGAGCAGTGCCGGAGCAAGCGCCCACTGAAAGCGCTCGATCCGCCGCACCCGGCTCCTCTCGGCGAAATTCGCGCGGCGGCCGGTCTCCGCGGTGGACCTAAGCAAGGAGGCAAGGTCGACCCATTCGCCGGCATTGCGATAGACGCCGCCGGTGCGCTCCGCCAATTCGCGCAGCGAGTCGTCTTCCAAGGTCGTCTTGACCACCGCGCCCCGGTCGTCCTTCAGGAATCCGCCCGCTCCGTCGGGAATCAGTCCGCCCGTCCCCGTGCCGACGCCAAGCGCGATCACACGCACGCCGAGCGCTTTCAATTTGTCCAAATGATCGCGCCAGCCGTCATCGGTCGCGCCGCCGTCGCTTAGCAGCACGAGCGTGCGGTCCGCCGCGATTCCCTGCCCCGATGCGGAGCTGAAAGCCTCGGCCGCGGTGTCGATCATGGCGCCATAGTTGGTGCCGCCGACCGGCATGGTGTCGGGCCCGAGCTGAGGCAGGAATTCGCGCAGGATGTCGTAGTCGGAGCTTAGGGGAGACTGAAGGAATGCCGTGCCGGCGAAGGTCTCCAATCCAACGCGCTCGCCATCGAGCCGGTCGAGAAGCGATTGGGCGAGGAGTTTCGCCCGTTCCAGGCGCGAAGGCTCCACGTCCCGGGTGAGCATCGAGCGTGAGAGATCCAAGGCGATCAGGATTTCCCTCGACCTTCCGAACAAGGGCTCGTCCGCCGCTCCCCACTGGGGCCTGGCGAGCGCAATCACGGCCAGGGCCAGCCCCCCCGTCAGCCAGCCCCAGGCCACGCGGCCACGCGCGGAATCTCCAACTGAACGCGAAAGCTGTAGCGCCCGCGCGCCTGCCTCGGCCCGAAGGATCTTCGGATGTCCGCCGGCCACGCCTTCATGGCGGCGGGCGAGTTGCCGAATTAGCAGCGCGACCGGCGCGGCCAGCAACCAAAGGAAATGGGGCCAGATAAAGCTCATGCCGACGAAAACCCGGCCGCGGTCCGGCGGGAAAGCAGGGCGCCTCCGACAACGAACGCGACGCCGGGCGCGGCGAACCATGGAAAGAGTTCCGTCGCGAGCACGGTTGTGCGCGCCTGGAATTCGATTTTTTGGCTCTGGTCGATGGACCGGAACGTGGATTCGACCGTTCCAGTGTCCGCGGCCCGGAAAAACTTCCCTCCTGTGGCTTTGGCGATCGCGCGCAGCATGTCCTCGTCCAGATCGGCCAGGATGGTTTCGGTGCCGACGCGGTTTCCTTTTTCGTCTAGAATCGGGAAAGGCACCAGCCCGTCGCGTCCGGCGCCGATCGTATAGATCGGCACGCCGCGAGACCGCGCGATGGCCGCCGCTTGTAGAGGCGCGAGCGTGCCCATGTTGTTCCCGCCGTCGGTCAAAAGGACGATGAAGGCGCCTCGGCTGCGGCCGGAGGCATCGCGCGCCTGCTCCAGTCGGTTCAGGGCCACGCCGATGGCGTCTCCGATCGAGGTTCCGTCCTCGATCAGTCCGATTTTAACCCGTCCGAGCTGCCGGGCGAGCCAATCGTGATCGGTGGTCGGCGGGGCAAGGGTGTAGGCGTGCCCGGAAAAAAGCACCACGCCGATTCGATCGTCGGGGCGTTTTTCGATGAACGCCTGGATCACGGGCTTGATCGCCTGGAGGCGGTTGAGCCGCGCGCCGTCCTTTTCGTAATCCTCGCTCAGCATCGAACCCGAAAGGTCGATCGCGAGCATGATGTCGTAACCCCGCGAGCGGATTTCGCGCCTGCCCTCCACCCGCTGCGGCCGCGCGAGCGCCGCCACGACGAGCGCGAGTCCGGCCAGGGCCAGTGCGGCCGGCCAGCGCGAAGCGGCGGCCAGCGACGTTCGATGCCAGGCCGCGGCAAAAGGAACGAGAAAGACAGTAACTCGCCGGCGGGCGCGGAGCGCGACCGCTGCCGGAATGGCGGCCCAGAGAAGGAGCCAATACGGATCGGCCACGCGCAGATTGCCGGCCGACATCGCCAGGGTAAGCGGGATCGATCCGATCATCTCGCTCCCGCTTGCTGCCGCGCGTGGAAAAAACGCACCAGCGCGTCCAGCCGATTCTCGTCCGTGCTCACGACCAACCTCGCCAGCGGGTCCGGAAACAACTCCCGCCAGG
Organism: Opitutaceae bacterium; assembly: GCA_036821505.1. Lineage (GTDB taxonomy): Bacteria > Verrucomicrobiota > Verrucomicrobiia > Opitutales > Opitutaceae > Palsa-1447. The sequence goes on along the minus strand of DAISJK010000008.1, from coordinate 6,713 downwards.
CGGCCTCCCGCTCCTTGCGCCAGGACGCATGGGCGGTCCGCTCGGCAGCGCTTCCTTCCAGGGTCACCAGCCGGCCCGCTGCGGGATCGTACGCGGCGAACGCCGGTTGTGTCGGCAACGCGCGTTCCCAGGGATCGTCAACGCGAAAGCCCATGGTCTGATAGCGCCGCCGGAGGAGAGACCATCCTTCCGGAGCGGTCCCTCGCGCAAAATCGCCGAGCCAGATTAAAATCGTGTGCTTGGGGGCGGCTCGGGCGAGAAGCTTCCAGGGGATATCGGCCGAAACTGCCCCCGCGCCGCTCCCGACCGGTGGCGCCGGACGGCTGAGGAGCGTGGCCGCCAAATGGATGATGGCGGCGCGTCCGCGCACGGGCTCGCGAAAAAGGTGTCCGGTCGGAGTCGCGTGAATGAAGCCGACGCGGTCGCGGTTCACCGCCCCGAGCAGCATCACCAGCCCAGCCAGCTCAAGCAGCGCCTCGCGCTTGGAATGCGCGCCCGAGCCGAAGTTCAGCGTGGGCGTGTCCTCGAACACGATCATGACGGCGACTTCGCGTTCCTCGACGAACTTTTTGCGGTAGGGCTCGCCCAGCCGCGCGGTGACATTCCAGTCGATGTCGCGTACATCGTCTCCAAACTCGTACCTGACCACTTGGTCGAATTCGATGCCTCGCCCTCGGAAGGCCGAGCGGTATTCGCCGCTCAGGATATTCTCCACAGCATGGCGCACGCGCCATTCGAGCTGTCGAAGCAGGGCCAGTTGCCGCAGCCCCTCCGAAGCGTCCGTCTTCGCTGAAGCTTCGCCGGACAGGTCAGCCGGGGAGGACATGTCAGTCGGCCGGAACGGGCGTTTTTTCCAGGACCTGCGCGATGACGCGGTCCGCGGTCACCTCTTCCGCCTCGGCCTCGTAAGTCAAACCCATGCGGTGGCGCAGCACGTCGGGCGCGATCTCCTGCACCAAGGCGGGGGACAGGTAATCCTGACCGCGGAGCCACGCGAGCGCGCGGCCCGCCTGATACAATGCAAGCGACGCGCGCGGCGACGCGCCAAAGCTCAAGGTGCGCGCGCCGCCGCCGGCGGGAGCCTCGGCCCGGTCCCGCGTGGCCCGCACCAGCGCCAGGACGTAATGCTGCACGGGGGGCGCCACGTGGATCCGGTCCACCTCGGCGCGCAGCGCGAGCACTTCCTCGGCGCTCGACACCGACGCGAGCACCGGCTGCCTCGTAACCGACCCCCACCGCTGCATCATGGTCGCTTCCTCCTCGGCGCTCGGATAGTCGATCAGCAGCTTGAAGAGGAAGCGGTCGGTCTGCGCCTCGGGCAGGGGATAGGTTCCTTCCTGCTCGATCGGATTCTGCGTGGCCATCACGAGAAAGGGCTGGGGCAGGGGATGGGTCTGCCCGCCGATCGTGACCTGGCGCTCCTGCATCGCCTCAAGCAGCGCGCTCTGCACCTTGGCCGGCGCACGGTTGATCTCATCGGCCAGGACCAGGTTGGCGAAAATAGGACCATGATGGGGGCGGAACTCGCCGGTCTTAGGCTGAAAGATCATCGTGCCCACCACGTCGCTCGGCAGCAGGTCGGGCGTGAACTGGATCCTTTCGAAGCGCATGCCCAGGGTCGCGCCCAGCGACCTCACCAGAAGCGTTTTGGCGATCCCCGGCATCCCCTCAAGCAGCACATGGCCGTTGGCAAGCAGGGCGACGAGCAGGCGCTCGACCGCCTGATTCTGGCCGATCACGGCCTTGCCGATTTCTTCGCGGAGTTTTCGGGACCAGGCGGGGCCGTTGGGCATGGAGGGAGCGGGTTGACAGTCGGCGTACGGAGCTGTTCAACCGAAAAGAAAGCGCCCTCCCTTGAGCTTACCAATCCAAATCGTCGAAAAGCTGGCCGCGCTTGGCGCTCGGCCCGAGGATGTGGACGAGCGCTTCGTGCGAGGTTCTGGCCCTGGCGGTCAGAAAATCAACAAGACATCCTCCACCGTTTGGCTGCGTCACCGGCCGACCGGGATCGAGGTGCGCTGCCAGCGCGAGCGCGGGCAGGCGGCCAATCGCGAATTTGCCTGGCACGAGCTTTGCGCCAAGCTGGCGGAGCGCGCAAGGACCGCCGCGGCCGCAGCGATTCGAGTGCGAGAGGCCTCCCGCCGCCGCCAGCGCCAGAAAAGCCGCGCACAAAAGGAGGTTATGGTGGACGCCAAGAAGCGACACAGCCGCCACAAAGCCACCCGAGGCCGGGTGGATTGGGAGTAGCCGAATTCGTAAGAATTCGGAGGTTCTCCCGAATTTTTACAAATTCGGCTACTTTCTAACCTTAATCCTTCTTTGCCACGTCTCGCACGCCCGTCTCGATCTGCGCCGGCGACGGCAGCTCCTTGGCGCCCTTGGCTCCGAGTTCGGCAAACCGTCGCGCCCCCGGCAGCACCGATTGTTCGAGCGAGCCGACCGCGGCATTGTAGCTTTTCAGGGCCGACTTGAGCCCGCTGCCCACTCCGTCCAAGTGGTCCGCGAAAGTGGAGATCCGGTCGTAGAGCTGGCGGCCGAGCGCGCTCACTTCCTCGGCGTTGCGCGAAACCGTCTCTTGGCGCCAGCCGTAGGCGGTGGCCTTGAGCAGCGCGATCAGGGTCGTCGGCGTCGCGAGCAGCACTTTCTTGGACAACGCGCGGTCCATGAGCGAAGGGTCGGCGTGGAGCGCCGCCGTCAGGAAATGGTCGCCGGGCAGAAACAGGACCACGAACTCGGGTGTCGGCTGGAACTGCTCCCAATAGTTTTTCGAGCCGAGCGCATCGATGTGACCCCGCACTTTTTGCGCGTGTTCGTCCAGCCGCGCTTCCCGGCTCGCATCGTCGCCGGCCTCCGCGGCCGCGCGGTAGGATTCCAGCGGCGTTTTGGCGTCCACCACCACGCGCTGGCCGCCTGGCAGGCGCACGACCAGGTCGGCCCGAAGGCCGCCCGCGGTCTCCTGCTCCGTGAAATCGCAGTAAGCCAGCATATCGGCCATCTCGACCACGCGGCGCAATTGCAGCTCGCCCCAGCTTCCGACGTAGGTCGTGGAACGGAGCGCGCTTGAGAGGCCCGTGGTTGCCGTCTGCAACTGGAGATGCTGCAAGGTGAGCGCCTTGAGCTGCTCGCCCAGCGCCCCGTAGGCCGTGGCGCGCGTTTTTTCGATTTCGGAAATCTTGCCGTCCATTTTTTCCAGCGATTCCCGCAGCGGCTTGACCAGGGCTTCGACCGCCTGCTTGCGCTGATCGAGATCACCCGTCGACTGCTGCTGCAATTGGGCGAACGCCTGTTTCGCCTGCTCGAGAAAATCGGAGCGGTTCGCGCGCAGCGCGTCGGCCGACAGCGACTTGAATTCGTTCACCCGCTGCGCGTGCGCGTCCTGCTCGGCCCGCAATCTTTCGGCCAAGACGGCCAGTTTTCCGCGCAGCGCGAGCCAGACGCCGGCGCCGCCGGCGACGGCTCCGAGCAACAAAGCGAGAAAGGGGCTCATGCTACCGAAAGTTGAGACGAATTTGTCACACACGACACTAGGGAGTACACCCTAAATCGATACGCGAAGATGCACGCCTTGACAGGACACAAACGAACACGCAAGAATCCCTGCCATGTGCCCGGAGCAGCCCGCTCGACTTCGCATAATCGCAGCGCAACGGAAATCATGCTGATGGAGCCAATTAACCCTAAAAAAATCGACACGCAGAGAGTGCCGGTGCTGGTGGTGGACGATGAATTCGGCCCGCGGGAGTCCGTGGCCTTTTCCCTCTCCCCAGAATTCGAGGTCGACAAGGCCGAACGCGCTAGCGACGCGCTGGCCAAGATCAAGGAGCGCTCTTACGGGGTTATCATCCTCGATATCCGCATGCCGCAGATGGACGGCCTCGCCGCTCTCCAGGAGCTGCGCAAGCTGGACCCGCACGTCTCGGTCATCATGCTGACCGGTTATGGCACCCTTCAGACCGCGCAGCAGGCGATGGTGGAAGGCGCAAACCAGTACATGCGCAAACCGCCCGAGGTGCAGGAGCTGCTAGCCGCCGTCCGCCAGCATTCCCACGCGACCCGGATGCGCCGCCACCAAGCCCGGATTTCACAGGAGGCGATCGAGCTGAGCGCCGCCCTCAAGCAGGAGATTGAGCGCAACGAGCCCCAAATATGGCAGGCCCGCGCTGCGGCCGAACTCGTCCACGATCTCAATAATCCCCTCACGGTGGTCATGGGCTATGCAACGCTCCTCGTGGCCGAAGCCAAGACGATGGGGCAGCAGGATGCGGTGCTGTCCCGGCGGCTCCTCGACTACGCGGGCATGGTCGAGAAGGCCGCGGACTATTGCCGCCATCTGGCTGAGAACTGGCGGCGCACCTCTAAGACGGCGCCGGAATTCACCCGGCTGGACTTGGCGCATGAGCTGAAAGACGTTCGTCAGGTCATTTTTTTCGGCAACGAGGCGATCCAGATCGCGGGCCTGTCCGAAGCGATCATCCAGGGCTCGAAATTCGAACTGATGCGCATTTTCCAGAACCTGCTCAAGAATGCGCTGGAGGCCAAGGCTACCGCGTTGATCCTGACCCTCTCGCGCAACGCCGATCGCATCAGTCTGGTGATCGCCGACAATGGCTCGGGCATGGACGAGGAAAGCCTCAATCGTGCTATGCGCGGCGGCTTCACCAGCAAGGAAACGGGCACGGGCTTGGGCCTGAACATCTGCCGGCACATCGTGGGGGTCCACGGCGGCACCTTCGATATCGATTCGGAGCTCGGCAAGGGCACAACGGTGCGCCTGACTTTCCCGGCCGCCCCGTAAACTTGATCGCCAACCCCGGCCGGCCCGCTCCCGGTGGCACCTTTGCTGTTGCGGTCGCGCTTTTCGTCCGGCGGAGGCGATCACGGCCGGCCGATGGAGATCAATCATGCGTCATAGAGTAAAAATCACAGGCTTGGGCCCGGTCACTCCTGCGGGGATCGGACGTGAGTCATTTTTCAGAGGGATTAATGAACCGATAAGCCGCGTGCGGGAAATTGGCCGACTGGAAGAGAAGATCGGCCGTACCATCGCCGCCGAGGTGGAGCATTTTCAGTTGTCGGATTGGGTGTCCGGCAACGGATCCGGCAGGAAACTGCCTCGGCAGACGCAATTTGCTATGGCGGCGACGGCGCTTGCTTTGGCCGATGCTGGCTTATTGACGGACGACCTCGAGGATATCTACCCGGTCGTGATCAACGGAAGTTCGCTGATGGATGTGGCTTTAATGCAGCGGACTTTCGTCGGGGTTGCGAAAGGGGGAGCCCGATCTGCGGTCACATCGGCCGTATTCGATGCGCCGCCCAGCGCCGTTGCCGGGCGCATCGAGAAATTATTGAGAGTGCCCTGCCGAACCATGGCTCTGCAGAGCGCATGTTGCGCGGGCCTGGACGCGATCGGCCATGGCGCCAGGATGGTGGCGGACGGGGAAACTGAGATTGCGATTTGCTGTGGAACGGAAGCTCCGATCTACGCTACGCCGATGGCGGAACTGGGCCTGGCGGAATTGTCGCCGCGCAATGCGGCCAAGCCGTCGGAAATGGGCCGCCCGTTCGACCTCTGGCGCAATACGGGTGTGGTTGGGGAGGGTGCATGCGTGGTGATACTCGAGCGCGAAGAAAGCCCGCGGCCCGCCTACGCATGGATCGGCGGCTATGCCTACGGCGGCGACGGGGACGAACTGGCGGCGAGCGGCCTCACCCAGACGATGCGGATGGCGCTCGCCAATTCGGGCAAGCGGCCAGCCGACGTCGATCTGATTCACGCATGGGGCAGCGGCCATTTGGAGTTGGACCACGTGGAGGCTAGATGCTTGCGCGAAATCTTCGGAGACAGGCTGCCGAAGATTCCGGCGGTTTCGATCAAAGGCGCGATCGGGAATGCCCTCGCCGCCGCGGGCGCCATCCAAGTTGCAAGCGCGGCCCTGTGTTTAAAGACAGGCGTGGTGCCGCCGACGGTCAACTGGGAGACTCCAGATCCCGAATGCCCATTATATTTGAGCAAGACTTCGAGGGAATTGGGATTCCAGGTCGCGCTGGTCAACGCGCACGGATTGAGCGGCACAAATGCATCGATGGTGCTGATCGGAGCATGAACTACTCTAACTACCTGAATTTTGCCGCGATCGCTGTGATCCTGGCCGTCGGGTTCGGTGTGAGGCGGGCGAACCAGCGCCGGAGCCTCAACCAGGGTTTTTTCATCCTGTCTCTGGTCGTTGCGGCGTGGGTCGGAAGTTTGATTCTGACGGAAGGACACAGAAGTGACAAGGTTTTTTGGATCCGAACGACTTGTGTGATCGGAGCATTCTTCCCCTCGCTGTTCTGGATGATCAAATACGCGGTGACGAATGAACGATTGTCGCTGCGTGTGTTAAAGAGCGGTTGGCCATGGCTGGCATTTGGATTCCTGATGGCTGGTTTGGCGACGACTGGATACTTCATCCCGTTGAATGCGCAGCCCACTCATTTGGTAATGAGCGGACCCGGTCGCAAAATCTACTCCGTGGGAATAATGGTAAGCTACTTGGCCCTTCTAATTGATGCGATTTGGTCGGTGCGCAGGATGCAGGGACTGCAGCGGATCGAAATGCAGACCATCTTTTTGGGAGCGGTAACTGCGGCGGCGGTCAACATGGCGCTAGCGAGCTTTGGCCCTACGCTGGGACTGCGGTCCCCGTGGCAATGGGGCACGCTCATGGTCG
>DAISJK010000007.1:0-10216 GCA_036821505.1 Opitutaceae bacterium | reverse complement strand
CAAGAGTAACACGCTCGTTAAAATTCGTAACACTAATTAACACATGAAAAAGATCGTCTGCGGCGGGTTCGGCCTGCTGCTTGCCATGGCCGTGGCTCAGCCCGCGGCTCACGCCGTCACGCTCAAAGTCGGCTACAGCGACTGGCCCGGCTACACCGTTTTGGAAATCGCCAATCAGAAGGGATGGTTCAAGGACGCCGGGGTCGACTGCCAGCTCGTCTGGTTCGACTATGGGCCTTCGATCGACGCGTTCGCGGCCGGTAAAATCGACGCCGACTGCATCGTCGCCTCGGACGCCATGTGCACGGGCGCGGGCGGCGCCCCCAGCAAATTCATCACCCTGATCGATTACAGCGAGGGGAGCGACATGATCGTCGGCAAGTCCGGGGTCGATTCGATCAAGGACCTGAAGGGGCAGAAAGTCGGCATCGAGCTCACGCTCGTCGAGCACATGCTGCTCGTGGAGGCGCTTGAACAGAACGGGATGACGCCGGACGACGTCACGCTTGTGGGCACCCCCACCAACAACACGCCGCAAGTGCTGGCTTCCGGCTCGGTCGCGGCGATTGGCGCATGGTATCCGATCTCCTACCAGGCCTTGCTACAAGTGGCCGGTTCAAAGAAACTTTTCACCAGCGCGCAAGCCAAGGGCCTGATCTATGACGTCATAGCGGTAAATCCGGCGAGCTTGGCGGCCCATCACGACGACTGGGCCAAAATTTCGGCCATCTATTACAAATGCGTCGCTTATCTGATGGATCCCGCCACGCGGGACGACGCGATCAAGATCATGGCGGCCAAGGTCGGCGCCGACCCCGCGGTTTACGCGAAATACGTGCCCGGCACCCACTTCGAAACACTGGCGGAGGCGAAGGCCAACTACAAGGGCGACGCCGGAGCCGCGACTAACATCCACGATTCGATGGTCAAGAGCGACAAGGTCTTGATCCAGATTGGGGCGTATAAGGCCAACCAGAGCCAAAAGCCTGAAGACTACATCTATCCCGATATCGTCCTGGCGATGCCCTAAACGGCCGCCGTCTGGCGTAGTTCCTGCAAGCCAGAGCATGCCATGGGACTGCGCGACCGGCTTGGCCTGAGACACGAGCTGCCGCCTCGGCTGCGGCTCGTGCTCACTTTTTTGTCGTTCGCGCTGCCGCTGGCGCTGTGGTCGGTCGTCAGCTACGTGCCGTGGCTTTGGCACCCCTATGTGCGGGTCGCCGATCCCGGGGGCGTCGACTATTTCCTGCCGGGCATGTACGTCGACCGCGACGTATTTGCGCATGAAACGGCAAATGCGGAAAAAGCCGGGCTGAAGCCGCCGGTGGGCTACCGGTCGAACCCGAAGTGGCTGCCTCCGCCGCACAAGGTGGCGATCGCCTTCGTCACCGCTTTCACCACCCCGCCGCGCCTCAATGACGAACCGTGGCTTCATCAAAGCTTCGAACACAGCCTGGGAATCATCTTCTGGGGCTTTGTGATTTCGTCGGTTTTCGGCGTGCCGCTCGGCATCATCTGCGGCACCTACCGCTTCTTTGCCAGGCTGGTGGAGCCGTTCATCGAGTTTTTCCGCTATCTGCCCGCGCCCGCCTTCGGAGCCCTGTGCGTGGCGATCCTTGGCATCGACGACGGGCCGAAGATCGCGATCATCGTCATCGGTACGTTTTTTCAGCAGGTGTTGGTCATCGCCAACACGGTGCGCAAGGTCGATCCCGCGCTGATCGAGGCCGCCCAGACCTTGGGCGCGCGGGGCTGGCGGCTCCTCACCGGCGTGGTGATCCCGGCTGCGATCGCCGACATCTATATAGACATGCGCATCCTGCTCGGGTGGGCCTGGACCTATCTGATCGTGGCCGAGGTTTTCGGCACGATGTCGGGCATCACGTTCTTCATCACGCTGCAGGGCCGCTACAACCAATTCGACAATGTCGGCGCCGCCATCGGAATGATCGGCGTCATCGGGCTGACTTGCGACATGTTCCTCGCCTGGCTCAGCACCGTTCTCTTCCCGTGGAAGCGCTCACGGAAAGCGACTTGGACGCGCCAAAAGAAAGCTGTGCGGCAGCCCGCCGGCCTGGCGGAAGAGCCGACCGCGGTTTCCAAGGCCTGAACCTCGCCATGTCCTTCGCCCCGCTCAATCTGCCCGACTACCGCGAACAAAGCCCCGAAGTGGCGGCCCGTTTTCAAAAGATTCGCCAGCGCCCGGTGGTCTTGAGCGTGCGCAATTTGCGCAAGGTGTTCGACACGAAGAACGGCTCGCATGTCGCCCTGCAGGATGCCTCGCTCGACGTGCACCGGCGCGAATTCATCTGCATCATCGGCCCCTCCGGCTGCGGAAAATCGACCATCATCAGGATCGTGGCCGGGCTGGAGGGCTCCTCGGGCGGGGAAATCTTGATGGACGGGCATCCGGTCTCGGGGCCCGGGCCCGACCGCGGCATGGTCTTCCAGGGCTATACCCTGTTCCCGTGGCGCACGGTGAAGCAAAACGTCATGTTTGGATTGAAAATGCGCGGCAAGGACAAGACCACATCCGAAACCGAAGCCCGCCAGTGGCTCGACATGGTCGGACTGAACAAGTTTGAGAACGCCTACCCCCACGAGCTTTCGGGCGGAATGAAACAGCGGGTGGCGATCGCCCGCGCGCTGGCGAACGAGCCGCGCATCCTCCTCATGGACGAGCCATTCGGAGCGCTCGACGCCCTGACCCGAGCCAAGATGCAGAGCTACCTCATGCAAATCTGGAAAAAGGTCGAGGTGACGATTCTCTTCATCACCCACGACCTGGAGGAGGCATGCTTTCTCGCCGACCGCATCGTGGTGATGGGCGCCAATCCCGGGAGGGTTCTTGAGGTGATCGAGAATCCTATTCCGCGGCCGCGCAATACCGACCAGCTGCTCTCGCCGGAATTTCTGGCCCTAAAGCACCGTCTGGACGAATTGATCCACGCGCCCGCTGAAACCGAGGAGAAGCTGCCCCTGGTGAAACTGACCAACGCCGGCGACGAGGTCGAATGACGGATCGCCGCCATGCCGCCTCAAATTTCCCGCCGTTTTCTGCCGCCGCCGCGTTTCGCATGGCCCGATGGCCGGCGCTGCGCGGCCATGCTCTGCTTCGACGTGGACGGCGAGACGACCGCCCTCAGTGAGGATCCCGAGCTCGCGCGCCGCCGCACGCTCATGTCTCAGTGCGAATACGGGCCGCGCATCGGCGTTCCGCGCCTGCTCGGCCTGCTTGAGCATCTCGCCGTGCCTGCGACCTTCTTCATCCCGGGTTCTATCGCCGAGCATCATCCGCGGATGATCGAGGCGATCGTCGCGGGCGGGCACGAGATCGGCCTGCACGGTTATCTCCACGAAAAGCTGGCGGGGCTGAGCGAGGCGGAGGAAGAGGCGATCCTTGTCCGCTGCCTCGCGCTGCTCGAGCGGCTGACCGGCGCGCGGCCCGTCGGCTACCGCGCGCCCTGGTTCGAGACCAATCCCTGGACCGCCGGCCTGCTCACCCGGCATGGGCTGAGCTATAGCGCGTGCGAGATGGGCGACGACGTGCCCTACGTCCATCCTGGCGGCCTCGTTGAGATTCCGGGTCAGTGGCTGCTCGAGGACTGGGAGCAATTCGCATTCAACGCGGACCCGGCCTGGGGATTCGTCCCGGAAAACTGCGCCAAAGTTTACGATCTATGGTGGCGGGAATTCGAGGCCATGCATGATTTCGGATGCTGCTTCGTTCTGACGGTCCACCCTTGGCTGTCCGGCCGGCCCTCGCGCGTGCGGCTGATCGAAGATCTTGTGCGGAGCATGCAGGCGAAGGGGGGCGTTTGGTTCGCCCGCGGACACGAACTGGCCGCCTATGCGCGCGCGCACCCCAAAGCCCGTCGCGAAATCGACTACGATTATACCACGCCATCTTCACCATGAGCGCCACCGCCTCCGACTTCCCTCCATCGTTTTCCCCGCTCGCGTACGCGGATCGCGCCAACGCGCGCACCGCGCAACCCGCGATATCCGTCGAAGAAATCCAGCAGGGCGTCTGCGCCGCGGCCGACCTTCCGCTCACCCGCGCCCGCACCCTTCCCGCCGCCGCCTACACGAGCGAGGAATTCTTCGACTGGGAGGCCGTCCATCTGCTGCGCGCGGGCTGGCAGTGCCTGGCCCACGTCTCGCAGATTCCGAAGCCGGGCGATTTCATCAACCTCGATCTGCTGGGCGAGCCCCTGATCGCGGTGCGCGACAAGGATGGCGCGGTGCGCGTGCTGTCCCGAGTCTGCCCGCACCGGGCCATGGACATCATGCCGGCCGGCTTCGGTTACGACGGGCACGGTCCGGCCGAAGGCAAGCCCGGTCAGCCGGACTGCGGGCACACGCGGCTTTTTCTTTGCCCCTATCACGCGTGGACCTTCGAACTCGACGGGCGGCTCAAGGCCTGCCCCGAGATGCATCAGGCCGAGGGCTTCGTTCGCGACGAATTCGGGCTCAAGCCGTTTCGCAGCGAGGTCTGGGAGGGATTTGTATTCGTAAATCTCGACGGCGGGGCGCCGCCGCTCGCCGAAAGCCTGGGCGAGATGGCCTCGGACCTCTCGGCCTTCCGGTTGTCCGAGATGAAGCTCGTCGTCGCGCGCGAATGGGACTGCCGGTTCAACTGGAAGGTGCTGGTGGAAAATTTCATGGAGAGCTACCACCACCTGGGCATCCATAACAAGACGCTCCAGCCGATGATGCCCGCGCGGGATACCTGGTGCGAAGGCGAAAGGCGGTATTACGTCCGCTCCCATCTCCCCTACCGGGAATCCGTGCGCGAGGAATACCGCGCTTTTGAAGCCCGCGGCGACTTCACGGAAAATCCGGCGCCGCTGCCCGGACTGGGCGAGGAGCAGAAATTCGAATGGGGCCTCTTCCTCCACCATCCGACCTTCCTACTCGCCACCGCGCCGGACCGGATCATCTGGTATCGCCTCCAGCCGCTCGGGCCGAGCCGCCTCCGGCTGCTCACGACCACGCTGGTCTCCGCCGAAACCGCGGCGCGCGAGGACTTTCAGCACGTACGGGGGAAAATCGAAAAGCAGCTGGTCGATTTCCACCTCGAAGACATGGAGGTTTGCACCTCCGTGCAGCGCGGCCTGTACGCGAGCGGCTGGCAACCGGGCCGGTTGAGCCATTTGGAAATGACGGTCTGGCTTTTTCACCGTTACCTGGCCGCGCGGATTCGCGGAGTCTGGCCGACTGACGATCGGCCGGCGGCGCCGAGCCAGCGCCCGTGACCGGAGCAGCCGCCATGTTCGCTCTCGCCGGAAAAACCGCCGTGATCACCGGAGGCTCCTCCGGGATTGGCGCGGCGGTCGCCCGGCGCTTTGCCGACGCGGGGGCGCGGGTGCTGATCGCGGATCGGCACCCGGCTCCGGCCGGCTTTGCCTTTCGCGAAACGGACGTCTCGCGCGAACACGAGGTCGCGGCCGCTTTGGACGAAGCCGCGCGGCTATTCGGCCATCTCGACATCCTGGTCAGCAACGCCGGCATACAACCCCTGGGAATCGGCTTCGGCGAACTCACCGGCGAATTGCTTGAGCGCACCTTTGCGGTGAACGTGAACGGTGTCGCATTCGGCCTGAAGCACGCGGCCCGGATGCTGCGCGAAGGCGGGCGCGTCATCAATATCGCCTCCTTCATCGGCATGATCGCGGCCCCGGGCGCCGCGGTATACGGCGCCTCCAAGGCGTCGGTGATCCACCTGAGCCGCCTGGGCGCGATCGAGCTCGCCCCGCGGCGGATCACGGTCAACGCCGTCAGCCCCGGCACCATCCGCACGCCGGCCGTCACCGCTATTCCCCGCAATCCCGAGGTCGCATTCATCGAAAGCCGCGCGCCGCTCGGCCGGCTCGGGGAGCCGGAGGAAATCGCGGCCCTGTGCCAGTTTCTTGCCTCGGACGAGGCGGCCTACATCACCGGGCAGAATATCGCCATCGACGGAGGCCTCACCGCCGGCTGGACAGAATACGCGCTGACGCCTCCGGCCAACGTGCGCGAAGGGAGGTGGATCGATGAGGGCTGAAATCCGGCTGGCCCCCGAGCTGGTGTCGCTGTCGCCCGGCGCATTCGTGATGGGCGAGACCGCGCACGACCGGTTTGCCACGGACACGGAGCGGCCGGCGCATCGCGTCGTCCTCGTCCGCGCCTTCGCCCTGGGCCGCTTTCCCACCACCGTCGGCGAGTACCGCGGTTTCGCGCCGGGCCATTCGCCCGGCGACGATCCCGGTCTGCCGGTGGTGAACGTGAATTGGGACGAGGCCCGCGCGTTTTGCGCGTGGCTTTCGGCTGAAACGGGCGGCGCCTACCGGCTCCCCTCGGAAGCGGAGTGGGAATACGCCTGCCGCGCAGGCGCGCGCACGCCGTTTTCGACGGGGGATGATATCGCCGAAGACGCCGCCAATTTTCTTTACGCAGAAGACGGCCGGCGCGTGGGCCGTGGCGCGCGCACACCCGCGGGCCTGCATGCCCCCAACGCTTTCGGCTTGGCCGACATGCACGGCAACGTCTGCGAGTGGATGGAGGACCGCTGGCACCGGGATTACAGCGGCGCGCCCTCGGATGGATCCGCCTGGACCGACGGAGGAGATCCGGAGCGGCGCGTGATCCGGGGCGGCTCCTGGGATTACCTTCCGCGGCTTCTGCGCAGCGCCTGGCGCGACTCGCTTCCACGAGCGCACCGCCGCGACAATCTCGGCTTCCGCGTGGCGCGAAGCCTCGGCCGATCATGAAGCTTCTGATCTTCCGATCTCTTTGGACCAACGGATTCAACCTCGACGCCGCGCTGGCCGACTGCGGGAGCGGCGCGTTTGACGGAGTCGAAGGACCGGTGCCGATGGCCGACCGGCGGGAATTCTCCGGCAAACTCGCGGACTCAGGCACCGCGTTTGTCGCCGAGATCGCCACGGGCGGGGGCTACGTTCCGTCGGACCCGTCGCCGGCCGGCCAATTGGAGGATTTCCGCCGCCTAACCGAGGCGGCTCTCGATTGTTCGCCGCTTTTTCTCACGGTCCTCGCCGGATGCGACGCGTGGCCGCTCGCCCAAAGCGTCGATTTTTTTGGCCGTGCGCTCGAAATCGCCGGCCAATTGGGCGTCACGGCCAGCTTCGAAACCCACCGCAGCCGTCCGACATTCAATCCCTGGGCGACCCGGCGGCTTCTCGAGGAATTGCCCGGCCTGCGCCTCACGTGCGATTTTTCACACTGGTGCTGCGTGTGCGAGCGCCTCGTCCTGGACTCCGAACCCGACATCCTGGCTCTTTGCGCGGCGCGGGCGCATCATGTTCACGCCCGGGTCGGCTACGAACAAGGACCGCAAGTGCCCCACCCGGCGGCGCCGGAATACGGCGAAACGATCGAGGCCCATGAACGCTGGTGGGACGCTATTTGGACCGCCCAAGCCGGCAGGCCGTTCACCACCCTCACTCCCGAGTTCGGGCCGGACGGCTATCTTCAGGCCAGGCCCTTCTCGAAATTTCCCGCCGCAGATCTCGATGAGGTCAATCGCTGGATGGCGGCGCGCCAGCGCGACCGCTTCAATGCACGGCTGACCTCCGCGGCCAGCGTATGAGCCCTCCTTCGCCAAAGCTACGGCGGGTGGGACGCCGCGTTCGACCGACGAACTGGGCTGAGCTGACCTGGGAGGAGATCGGGCGTCTGGCGGGAGGCGGCGCCGCTGCGATTCTTCCGATCGGAGCGACCGAGCAGCACGGGCCCCATTTGGGCACGGGTATGGATTCCGCCCTCGCCCGCCCCTTGTGCGCGGCTGTCGGCGCCCTCACCGGCGTTCCGGTCCTGCCGCTTCTGCCCTACGGTTGCTCGCTCGGACATTCCCGACGGTGGCCGGGTACGATCGCGCTCGGCCCGCAGACCCTCATCGCACTCGCGACGGAGATTGGAGACTGGCTGCACGCCTCCGGATTCAGGCGGCTCTTCATCGTCAATACCCACGTCACCAACGCGGCGCCCCTGCGCTGCGCGCTCGAAGTTCTGCGCAGCCGCCACGACGGCTTCATGGTCGCGGTCGTCAACACGGCCACCCTGAGCCCGCGGGTCGAGCGCGCCTTCCGCTCCGACGCCGCGGACTGGCATGCGAATGCCGCCGAAACCTCGCTCATGCTCGCGCTGGCGCCGGCTCTCGTGCGGCGGGGCAAGATTCCCGCAGCGGACGACCCGGACCGAACCGCGGGCCTCGTGTTCGCCCATCCGGTCAACCGCACCAGCCGAAATGGGGTGACCGGCCGGCCATCCCGGGCGAGCGCCGCCGCCGGCCGCCGCCTGTTCGCCTGGATGGTGGCCGACCTCGCCGCATTGGTGCGCCGCGGCCTTCGGGAAAAGCCCCCGCTGGATGCGGCTTACGGCGAGCCCCCACTTTCATGAAATCAGACGCTGAAATCCTCCGGATCCAATCCGAACTCAAAGCCAAGGGCGTTAAATACTGCGTGGGCGCCTACGTCGACATCCATGGCGTGCCCAAGGGCAAGTTCGTGCCGATCGATCATTTTCTCCACTTCTCCCACGGATCGGAGCTCTATACCGGTTATGCTCTCGACGGCCTCGGTCAGAGTCCGAATGACGACGAAATCAGCTCCGTGCCGGACCTCGATTCGATCACCATCCTGCCTTGGCGGCCCGAGGTGGCCTGGATGCCCGCGGACAACGCATTCCACGGCAAGCCCTATGAAATCAACACCCGGGTGGCCCTGAAGAAAGTGCTGGGCCAAGCCGAAGCCCTCGGCTTCGGCTTCGACCTCGGCATTGAATGCGAGGTCTTCGTGCTCAAGCTCGAGGACAAGTCCCGCCTCGTCGTGCCGAATTCCGACGATGACCTGGTCAAGAGCTGCTACGACGTGAAGCGGTTCCTCGACCGCTACGTCTGGCTGGACAAGATGGCGTCGGCCATCAACGCGCTCGGTTGGGACCTGTATTCCCTCGACCACGAGGACGCCAACTCGCAATTCGAGTTCGATTTCAAATACGCCGACGCCCTGACGATGTGCGACCGGTATATCTTCTTCCGCATGATGGCCAAGCAGTACGCATCGGAGGAGGGCCTCATAGCCACCTTCATGCCCAAGCCGTTCCCGGACAAAACCGGCAACGGGGCGCATTTCAACATGTCGCTGCGCGATCTGAAAACCGGCGTGAACGCATTCGCCTGCCCGCCCGCGGACGATCCTCGGGGCCTGGGTCTAACTCCCCTCGGTTATTCGTTCATCGCCGGAATTCTGCGCCACGGGCCCGCGCTCTGCGCCGCCTTCGCACCCACGGTCAACAGCTACAAGCGGCTGGTCCGCCGCGGACTGATGAGCTATTACTCGTGGGCTCCCGTATTCAATTCATTCGGCACCAATAATCGCACTAATTCGATTCGCGTGCCCATGGGCGGCGGACGCTGCGAGAGCCGCAACGCCGACTCGGCCTGCAACCCCTACCTGGCCGCGACCCTGGCCCTGGCGGCCGGCATCGAGGGCATCCGTGAAAAACTCGATCCCGGCCGGCCGCAGGAAGACAATCTCTACGAGCTCAGCGACGTCCAGCTCGCCGCGCGCGGTATCCAACATTTGCCGCGCAATCTGGAAGAGGCGGTCGAGGCCTTCGCTGCGGACCCCTTTGTCGAGAAGGTGCTCGGCGCCGGGCTGCGCAACGAATTCATCGCCTACAAGGCGGAGGAGTGGCGCACCTACCACCAGCAAGTAAGCCCCTGGGAAATCGAACACTATGCCCGGCTCTTTTGATGCCGCGGGCCTTGCCAGTTCGGCGGCATGCCCTAAAACCCCTCGATATGGCCAAGACAGAAAAAGTGGCGCGTTTCAGCATTTCGCTGCCGGCCGGCCTGGCCGCCCAGCTCGGCCGCGTGGTGGGATCGAGGGGATTCAAGAATCGTTCCCAAGCCATCGCCGAGATGGTCCGCTCGCAGCTTTCCGAGCTTCAGGTCGAAACCGGCACCGGCAGCACGGCCGGAACCATCAGTCTGGTCTACGACTACCGGAAGCGAAACTTGCAGGCCATGCTTTCCGCGATCCAACACAAGTACTACCTGCTGATCGTGGCCAGCATGCACGTGCACCTGGAGCATCACCACTACCTCGAGGTGCTGCTCGTGCAGGGTCCGCCCAAGCGGGTGCGCCAGCTCGCCGATGAGCTCATCACCTGCAAGGGCGTCCAGCACGGCAAGCTGCAGCTCACGGCCGTC
>DAISJK010000006.1:0-10410 GCA_036821505.1 Opitutaceae bacterium | reverse complement strand
CGGGCTTGCCGCGTCGGCGGCGGTCTGGGTCACGGGCGGTCCGCCGCCGAAATCGGAGACAATCATAGGTTATGAGGTCGGACCGGGCTATTCCTACCCCATTACCGAGTCCATGTCGAAGCGCTACCAAGACCAGATGCGCAGCCAAGATGGAAATTTCAGTTTATCTGTGGATGAGTTTAGCGGGTGGGTCGGAAGCTTTTTCCGCACCCGGCGCCTTGCAGTCACTTTGGCGGTGCTTTGCTCGCTCGCCTGCACGCTTTGTTTCCTCGCGGCGCGCTTGATCGTTTAGCACCCCTTGACTCGGTTTCCGGGTTCGGGCTTTTTTCCGGTATGCGCCGCTCTGTGCCGCTTTTCGCCGGTTTGGCGGTCCTCGCCATCGCGAATGCCTTGAATGCCCAGCCCGGGCCGCCCCCGCCCGATCCCGATATTCAACGGATTCTCTTGGATATCGTCCCCGGCCGCATCCAGCGCTCGATCTTCGTCCTGGCCAGCTTCCACACCCGCAACACCTTCTCCGATCCGCAACCCAGCGGGGATGGAATCGGCGGGGCCTCAGCCTGGATTCAGGCCGAATTCAAGCGAGTGGCTGCGGCGAGCAACGGCCGCCTCCGGGTGGACGTGGATGAATTTCTCCAGCCGCCCGGCGCTCCGGGCATTCCGAGCGCGGTGAAGATCGTCAATATCGCGGCCACGCTCCCGGGCACCCATCCGGATTCGACGGGGCGCATCTATGTTATAGCGGCCCACTACGATTCGCGCGCCTCCGATCCGCTGGATGTTTCAAGCCCCGCTCCCGGGGCCGATGACGACGCCTCCGGAGTCGCGGCCGTGCTCGAACTTGCGCGCGTCATGTCTGCCTATGAGTTCCCTGCGACCATCGTGTTCCTGACCGTGGCCGGGGAGGAGCAGGGGAATGCCGGCTCGGCGCATTGGGCGCAGCAGGCGCGCGAGCATGGAATGGATATTGCGGCGATGTTCGACGAGAGCGCGATCGGCAACACCCACGCCGCCGATGACACGATCGACCGATCTTCGGTAAACCTGTTTGCGGGCGGCGACGAAAACGACGCGCCCGCGCGCGAGCTGGCCCGGGCCGTCAAAGACATCGCAAGCCGCTACGCGTTTCCGATCGGAATTCACGTGAGTTATCGGCCGGACTCGATTCGCGGAGGCGGCGACCATGTGCCCTTTTTGGAAAGAGGCTATCCCGCTGTCCGATTCAGCGAGGCGACCGGCAACCCGCATCACCGCTACCAAGACGATCGCACCGATTTCATCGATTTTGCCTATGTGGCCGATGTCGCCCGAATGAACGCGGTCGTGCTGGCCGAGCTCGCGCATGCGCCCGCTTCGCCGCGCAAGGTCGCAATCGATTCGTCCGAATCCGGCGTTGTGTTGCGCTGGACGACAGTCGTCGGGACGAACCTGGCGG
The DNA here is from genome assembly GCA_036821505.1 of Opitutaceae bacterium. GTDB lineage: Bacteria > Verrucomicrobiota > Verrucomicrobiia > Opitutales > Opitutaceae > Palsa-1447. The sequence goes on along the minus strand of DAISJK010000006.1, from coordinate 8,975 downwards.
GCTATCGCGTGGTTTGGCGCGACTCGGTCGCGCCTTTCTGGGAGCATTCCCTCGATTTGCCCCCGAATGCCGCCAGCGCGACGCTGCCCCATCTGTCTCGCGACACCACGATCTTCGGTCTGGAGGCCTTCGACTCTGCGGGCCACGTCAGCCCGGCGACGTTAGCGCAGTAACCCTAGTCTCTAGAACGCGATCAGCTCGACTTCGAACACCAGGGTCGTGCGGGGCGGAATGACGGGCGGGAGACCCTGGGCGCCGTAGGCGAGCCACCAGGGAACGATGAGAGTGCGCTTTTCGCCCTTTTTCATGCTCAGGATCGCCTCGTCCCAGCCTTTGATGACCCTGCCCTTGCCGACGACAAAGGTCAGCGCTCCGCCGTGCCGGTCCGAGCTGTCGAATACGCTGCCGCCGAGGAGGCTGCCGGTGTAGCGCACGGTCACGGTGTCCCCCGGGTGGGGCTTGGCATCGCCTGTTCCGAACGTGCGAATGACATAGCGGAGTCCGGATCGAAACTGGCTTGCGTTGGGGTAGAGCCGGTCGATTTGCAGCGCCTCATCGGTGCTCAGCTCGGGCTGTTCCTCGGCGATGGCGGAGCGCATCGCGGAATTGATCGGCTCGTCGAAGTGCTTGCTTGCAAAGATGCCGGAGCGAACCACGAGGGCGAGCGTCAGCAGAAGGACGCCGAGAAGGAGAAGGTAGATGGAATTACGCATCGCGTAAGCTAGCGGGCCTCACTCGAGGAAGGAACAGATGTACTCGCACAGGCCCGCGGCCACATCGATGGTGAAACCGCTTTTCCCCGGGATTTCGAAAGTGTCGCCCGCGCCGTAGCTTTGCGCTGCTCCTCCGCCGTCGAGGACCACCCGGCAGGCGCCCGCGATGATTTCCATCCGCTCGGGCGCGCCCGTATCGAAATGATAGTTGCCCGGTCGGATGATCCCAAGGGTCTTCTTTGCTCCTCCGGGCAGGAGGAGGGTGCGGCTGGTGACGCCGCCGTCGAAATAGACATTGGCCTTCGTCACCACGGTGACGCCGGCGAATTGAGAGGGGAGGTTGGACACGGCCCCATCCAGGATTTGTTCCCGGGAATTTCAAGAACTCTTGCGGAAACTGTTGGCATTGGCGACTGTCCGTGACGAGTCATGAGAACATCAAATAGGGTCAAATCATCCGCGATTCTTTCGCGCACACTGGCGACGCTCGCGCTCGCCTTTACGCTGACGCTGGGCTCCGGGTGCTTCTTGTTCGTTGTCGGAGCCGGCGCCGCCGCCGGCGCGGGGACCGTCGCCTATATCAAGGGCGAACTCGATGCCACGCTGCCCAACAACTACAACGCGGTGGCCGATGCCTCCGCCAAGGCGATCGACGAGATGCACTTCGCCCTGGTCAGCCAATCCAGGGACAGCGCCGGGGCTTTGGTGACTGCCCGCACGGTGGAGGATACGCGGATCATGATCAACGTGGAGGTGGTGGATACGAATCTGACCAAGGTGAGGATCCGGGTCGGAACCTTCGGCGACGAGGCTTTGTCCCGTTCGATCCTGGATCAGATCAAGCGGAACCTCTAAGGCGTTCGATCGCGATCCTGTCCGGCGCAACATCGGAGATCGAAGGTTGCAAACCATCCGGGAAACCGGATGGTTACACCTTTCATGTTACGGAAGTTCATCACGAAGCTGCGCGACAGCATAGCCCCAAAGAAATCGGATCAGAGACCTCCCCACCGAAGCGAGCCGGCTGCGCGCAGCCAGGGCCACGGGCATCAGGGCCATAGCCCCAAGCCGGCCGCCAAAGCGCACGGGCAGGCCCATCATGGGGGCCACGGCCAAGCCCAGGCTTCGGGACCTCGCCGCGAGCAGCGGCCGCGTGGCGACCGCCGATCCGGGCCGGCCAAGCGGGATGGAGCCCGCCCGCCCCGCGACGATTTCGAGCATCCCCGCCACACCCCGGTTAAGCCGGCCACTCCGGTGGACGTGCCGAAAATGGACACGGCTTTTTCACGGCTCGGCCTGTCCGATGCGATGGCGTATGCGGTCCAGCAGATGGGTTATGTCGAGCCGACGCCGATCCAGCAGCAGGCTATTCCTCTCGTGCTCTCCGGGCGCGACGTCATCGGCTCCGCGCAGACCGGCACGGGCAAGACGGCGGCGTTCGCGCTGCCGATCCTTCAGCGGCTAGGCGGCCACGGCGCGATGCGCGTGCTGGTGCTTGAGCCCACGCGCGAACTCGCGCTGCAAGTAGAAGAAGCCTTTCACCAATTCGCTAAATACACCGACTTGCGCGTGACCATCGTCTACGGCGGGGTGGGCTACGGCAAACAGACGGAGGACCTACGCCGCGGGATGGACATCCTCGCCGCCACGCCCGGACGGCTGCTGGACCACCTGGAGCAGCGCAACTGCTCGCTGGACCGCATAGACATCCTCGTCCTCGACGAGGTGGACCGGATGCTCGACATGGGCTTCCTGCCCGATGTGAAGCGTATCGTTCAAAAATGCCCCAAGGAGCGCCAGACGCTGTTTTTCACGGCCACGCTTCCACCCGAGATCGAACGGCTTGCCAGCTGGGCGCTGCGCGATCCGGCTACGATCGAAGTGAGCCGCCGGCGTTCGGCGGCCGAAACCGTGGCGCACGCGTTTTACCCGGTGGTTGCTTCGCAGAAGTTCGACCTGCTCCAACTGCTGCTGGAGAAGACGGAATTCAAGAGCGTGCTCATTTTCTGCCGCACCCGGATGGGCGCGGACCGGATCGCCAGCCGCCTCCAGCGCAGCAGCCACACCGTGGGCGTGCTGCACTCGGACCGCAGCCAGCGCGAACGGGTCGAAGCCCTGGACGGCTTCAAAAGCGGACAATTCGAAGTGTTGGTCGCGACCGACATCGCGGCCCGCGGCCTCGACATCGCCGGGGTCACGCACGTCATCAATTACGATGTGCCGGAAAATCCTGAGGACTATGTCCACCGCATCGGCCGCACGGGGCGGGCCAAAAATACGGGCGACGCTTTCACCCTCGTGACCGAGGATGACGTGCGCGACGCCCGCAGCATCGAGCGGATGCTCGGGTCGCCGATCGAGCGGAAGAAGATCGAAGGATTCCCCTATATCTACTCGGCGCTCTTCGACGAGCAGGTGCTAGCCGATGCGGCGCCGAAGGCGTCCAGCAGCCGGCTGCACCGCGGCGGCCGGCGATAAGCCTCATTTAGGGCTTTCGGGCCATAGGCCAGTTGTGTTCCAGTCGGGGATGCCGAAGTGGGAATCCCTGGTAAAGCCTGCCGTCCTCAGGCAGCCGACCTACGAGCCGGGCAAGCCGATCGAAGACGTTGCGCGCGAACTCGGCCTCGACCCGGCCGGCATCATCAAGATGGCGTCGAACGAGAACCCATTGGGCCCCTCTCCGCGAGCCCTGGCCGCTGCGCGCCGCGCGCTCGAGCAGGGTCAGCTTTATCCCGACGGCGGCTGCGTCGCGCTGCGACGCAAGCTGTCCGAGCGATTCAGCCTCGGCGCCGACCAGTTCATCGTCGGCAACGGCTCGAACGAAATCATCGAACTGCTCGGCCACGCATTCCTTAATCCCGGCGACGAGGCAATCATGGGCACGCCGGCTTTCGCGGTTTACAAGCTCGCCACCCTTCTCTTCGGCGCGAAGCCGGTCGAGGTTCCGCTCACGAATTTCCGCCACGATTTGCCGGCCATGGCGCGGGCGATCACGCCGCGCACCAAGCTCGTGTTTGTGGCGAGCCTCAACAATCCCACCGGCACGGCCAACACCGAAGCCGAGATTCTGGCGTTCGCCCGTGGATTGCCGGACCACGTTGTGGGCGTCTTCGATGAAGCCTACGCGGAGTACCTGGAGAAACAGCCCGACCTGCGCCCGCTCATTGCAGAGGGGCGCGCGGTGATTTGCCTGCGGACCTTTTCCAAGATCTACGGCCTGGCCGCGTTGCGTATTGGCTACGGATACGCCGACGCCGGGCTCATCGGCCTGCTCAATCGCCTCCGCCAGCCGTTCAACGTGAACGCGATCGCCCAGGCGGCGGCAATCGCCGCGCTCGACGACCGGGAATTTACCGAGCGGTGCGCGAAGGAGAACCTCGCCGGACTGGCCCAGCTCGGGGAGGGCTTCCGGCGCCTCGGCCTGGAGCAGGTGCCGAGTGTCGCAAATTTCATTCTGGTCAAGGTCGGCGACGGCGCGCGGTGGTTCGCGGCGCTCCAGCGCCGAGGCGTGATCGTCCGCCCGCTGCAGCCCTACGGCCTGCCCGAGTGGCTGCGCATCACCGTCGGGACGCACGAGCAGAACGAGCGCGTTTTGGCGGAGCTGGCCGCGCTCAAAGGCTGAGTTCCGGATAAAGTGGCTGCGAGCGTGAGCGAGTGGGATGCCGCCTGATTGGCCCGCTCATTTCTTGCCGTCGTCCTCGAGATGAAACTTGTGGATGATGCGGTGGAAGACCGGCGCGAGTAGGATCCCCATGGCCGACAGAAACACGATTCCGCTGAAAAGGGCATAGGCCGACGCGAACAACTTCGCTGTGGTTGTGTTCATCGGGTCCACCGGACCCATCCCCGTGAGTATCATCGAAGCGTTCAGTATCGAGTCCACCCAGCCGAGCCGGGCGGTCGCGTGGTAGCCCAGAACGCCGACAAACAGGGCACTGAAGACGACCGCCGCCGAAATCCCGAGCGATACCGCCATCCTGCCGATAAACTTCGGTAGCGGCAGGAGCGGGTCCTTTTTTCGCTCAAATGGGATCACGCGGAAAAGTGCGATACGATTGGAGATAAGCGATCCCCGGGCAATGTTTGATGTCCTAGCGGGGCAATATTTCCCGCGCCCAGTCGAGCAGCGGGACCGAGGTCCGTTCGGCCACTTTCCCGTTCTTGATCACCGCCAGGAGCCGAAATTCGGCATAGGCGCTGTTGTCGAAGAGGCGGATGGTCGGCACAAAAGCGACGGCCCGCTTCAGGTTTTCGAGCGAGCGCGAATAGCGCTCCACGATCTTCTCGGGCGGCACAGAATGGCCGCCGCTCGCCACGCGGTGCTGGACTCTGGACATCGCAAGTTCTGTGCTCGCCAGGCCGATATAGACCAGTTCGACCTCGTAATGCGCATCAATCGCCTGCCGGAGGAATTCCAGTTTTCGGCCGTCAGGATCGGAAAACACGGTTTCAGTGATGAAACTCACCCGGCGCGCCAGCAACGCAGTCCGCACAGCATCGACGGCCTCAGCTGCTTCATAGGCGCCGACTCCGACCGACGCCTGCAAGACATCCGCATTGATAAAGGGCAGCCCGGCATCGGCAAGGTTGACCCAATAAAAGGTGGTCTTCCCCGCGCCGTTCGGGCCGGCCAACATTACCAGCCGAGGATTCATCTGCGCTCAGCGCCTGCGACCCTTTACTTTCCGTCCAGTTCCTGTCGGCGCGGGAATGACGTCTTCGTTGAGAGTCTGGGTATTGAAGGCGAATTGCGGATAAGGCTGCCTGGCCAAATATTCCCTTAATCTTGCATTCGCGGCCGGAGTTCCGGCTTCCTTCAACAGATCGTCGAGATTTCGCGCAGCCGCCACGGTCTTCAGCTTTGCGACGCTCCTGATTCCAAGCGCAGCTTCAACTGCCGCTCCCAAAGCGGCCCAATGCTCGAGTTGCTCCGTGCCCGAGCGGTGAAAGACTCTTCCCGAAGATTCGGCCATGGCCAGCAAAGCCGTGCTGATACGGCGTGGCGCGGTGGTTGCAGACATGGAGTCAACCTGTAGCAGACTGCTACGGATGTCAATCCTCGCGTGACCCACTACCGCGCGGCAGCCCGGCGCAGCCGGTCGTTGATCGCGTCGGCCAGGCCGCCGGCGGGGGCAAACTCGGCGTGGATCTTGCGGAATCCGCCTTCGTCGATTTTCCGCAGGACTGCATAGAGGCGCCGCGCTGCGCGGCGAAGGTCGCCCCGCTCATCGAGCCAGAATACATTGCGCGTCCGTGGGCCTTTCGGCCGCGAAAAATACAGGCGGGCCTCGTCCGGCCGCCCGCGCCCTCCATCAAGTTTCAAATACATGACCAGCGGCGTGCGCGGGCTGTAGTGGAGTGGAAGTTGCCCTGGGGCGATGGGCGCATCCCGGCGCGTACGCCGCGAGTCCGCCAACTTGATCCCAAGCGCCCGCTCGATCTGAGTCTTGGTGACCGCGCCTAAACGCAAAAGCCGGGGCCGGCGCGGATCGCGGAGATCGACGATCGTGGATTCGAGCCCGATGCGGCACGGTCCGCCGTCGAGGATGTGCCCGATTCTGCGGCCGAGTTGTCGCTCGACGTGCTCCGCCGTGGTGGGACTGACATAGCCGAACGGATTCGCGCTGGGCGCGGCGAGAGGGCGACTGGCCAGTTTGAGCAGGCGACGGAGCAGGGGATGCGCCGGTGCGCGTACGGCCACGCTTGGCAGTCCCGAGGTGACGATATCGGGCACAGCCGAAGCTTTGGGTAACACGAGTGTCAGCGGTCCCGGCCAGAATTTTTCAGCAAGCCGCTTCGCGGCTTTGTTGGGCTCCGCAACCTGCGCCAGCTCGCGCCAGGAACGGATATGAACAATGAGGGGATCGTTGGCCGGCCGTCCCTTGGCCGCAAAAATCTTCCTGCAGGCGCGCGGATTTAAGGCATCGGCCGCAAGGCCATAAACAGTCTCGGTCGGCACGGCGACCAGTTCGCCGGCCCGCAAAAGTCGGGCAAGCCGCGCCAGATTGCGCGAAGTGCCGCGGTAAATGCGCGCCTTACGGCGCAAGCAGCATGTTCCGCGAGCGCTTGAGCGTGCGCGTGACCGTGCGTTGGTGCTTGGCGCAAAGCCCGGTGTATTTGCGCGGCAGAATCTTGCCAGTGTCGGTCACGTAGCGGGACATCGCCTGCGGCTGGGTGAACGGCAGCTCGGCGGGGGTCAAAGTCTGGGTTTTTTGCTCGGTCGTGCTCATGAAGATGATCGGAAATTGAAAAGGAGGGCGAGCGTGCGCGCCGCGCCGCGTCCTGTCAATAATGATAGGCGCTTGAAGCGGGGCCTTAGAATCTCCATGGTGCCGCCTCTTATCGGGGCCGTAGCTCAATTGGATAGAGCAGTTCCGTCCTAAGGAAAAGGTTGCAGGTTCAAGTCCCGCCGGCCCCGCCAAATAAAGCTGCTTACGAAGCCCTCCGCCTACTTTGCAGGGGCGAGGCTGTGCGCTGCGACCCACGCGTCGTACTGTTTGCGCGGCATGAAGCGCAAGGATGCGGAGTTGATGCAGTAGCGCTTTCCAGTCGGAGGAGGACCGTCGTCGAAGACATGGCCCAGGTGCGCGCCGTCCACCGGGCAGTGAACCTCGTCGCGGACCATGTCATAGCTCGTATCGGTCGAGACCTCGACAAAGCTCGGCTCGATGGGCTTGGTAAAACTTGGCCAGCCGGTGCCGCTGTCGAACTTGTCCCGGCTGTCGAAAAGAGGCGTATCGCTGCAAACCGAGAAATAAACGCCGTCCTCGTGGTTGTCCCAGTATTCGTTTTGAAAGGGAGTCTCGGTTCCCTGATGGCGGGCCACGTCGTACTGGATCGGCGTCAGAAGCTTCCGCCACTCGTCATCCGAGTGCTTGACGGTCGATTTTGACATGTCGATGACCACGTTCGACGGCAGTCCGCATGCCGATTTGGGGCCGTTGATCGCGCAGGCGGCGCCGCTGGCGGGAGACGCTTTGTCTTGCATGACGGGATCGGCGGACAGCGCCACTGGAACGCCGGCTAGGGCGAGAAACCAAAAGGGGAGCAAGCGTAGCATGCCGTGAGAGTACCCAATTCCGCCAGTATTCCAAGTAATCCTGAAGCTTTACCTCAACCGCCGGTGGATGTAAGCCAGTCATCCCATGAAACATCCGACCCTTTGCCTCGTCCTTGCAGGTGCAGCGGCCATTTTTACGGCGGGTTGCGGCCACATCGATCTTACCTCCAACGGCAATCCCGACCGCGTGCTCACCGGCACGGTGGATTTATCCCCGCAAGCAGGGCAGGTCCCGCCCGGCGCCCAGCTCGTCGTGCGCGTGATCGATCCCAATCCGGATACGCTGGCGCCGCCGCTGCAGACATCGGCCCAAACGGCGACCCCCAAGGCCGTGTTGCCTGAGGTCTTGGGCGAGCAGACGTTCAAGGATCTGGGCGATCCTCCCTTTCAATACCGGGTCGAGTACCGGGCGGACGACGTTCAACTCCAGCGTGGTCTGACGATCGAAGCGCGCATCTCCCTCGGCGACCGGCTGCTCTTTTCCAACACGACGAGTTATTCCGTGGGGGTGAGCGACGTGAACGATCCTCATCCCGTGCTGGTGGATCGCGTCGGGAGCCTATGACGCAGGCGGAGCTCGCGTCGTTTCTCAAGGCGCGGGTGCGCACGGTGCGCGACTGGCCAAAGCCCCGGGTCAATTTTCGCGACGTCACGCCGCTGTTCCAGGCGCCGGAGGCTTTTCGCGCGATCGTGGATGCGATCGCGGAAGAGTGCGTCCGCGTGCGCGCCGACGTGATCGCGGCTGTGGATGCTCGCGGCTTCATCATCGGAGGCGCGGTCGCATTCAAGCTGGGGCGGCCGTTTGCCTTGGTGCGGAAGAAGGGCAAGCTGCCTTTCAAGACCCTGGCGGAGGACTACGTGCTCGAATACGGCAAGGCCGCGGTTGAGATCCACGCCGATGCCTGCCGTCCGGGCGATAGGGTCGTGATCGTGGACGATTTGATCGCGACCGGGGGAACGCTGTTCGCGGCCAGCAAACTCTTTCGCGCGCTCGACGGGGAAGTGGTGGGCGTGGCGGCGGTGATCGATTTGCCTGGGCTAGGCGGATCGGAGAAGCTGCGCTCCGCCGGCCTCAACGTGCGTGCGCTGTGCGCGTTCGACGAAACGGAGTGAAGCCGACACAGCTGACAATCTGGTGCAACGGCAAGTTTGAGGAAGCCGCCGTGGCGCTGCTGCGCGACGGCACGCGCGCACACAAACTC
>DAISJK010000005.1:0-10603 GCA_036821505.1 Opitutaceae bacterium | reverse complement strand
CACCATGACGCGCGCGGCTGTGGCCGCGCTTGCCGGCGGTTCGATCATGCCCGCGGCCGAAGGAATCATGACCACCGATCTTTTTCCCAAGGTGCGCCGAGCCCAGGTGGGGGTGGGCAGCATTGTGGGCATTGCGAAGGGGGCCGGCATGATCGAGCCGAATCTCGCGACGCTTCTCGTATTCATCCTCACCGACCTCGCGGTGCCGCGCGCCGAATTGCGCGCGATGCTGTCCGCCGCGATGGAGAACAGCTTCAATTCGATCAGCGTGGACAGCGACACCAGCACGTCGGACACCGTGCTGCTCCTCTCTTCGGGCCGGGCGCCCTGCGCCGACTTGCCTCTTTTCGCGCGCGCGCTGGAAGGCGTTTGCCGCGACCTCGCCCAAGACGTGGTGCGCAATGGCGAGGGGGTGCGCCATGTGATCCGCGTGGCCGTGACCGGAGCCTCTGATCCGGCGCTCGCGCGATCCCTCGGAAAAGCCGTGGTGAATGCGCCTCTATTCAAATGCGCCGTGGCGGGAAACGACCCCAATGTCGGCCGGCTGGTGCAGGCGATCGGCAAGCATGTCGGCGCGCACGCCCCCGGCACAGACTTGCTCGGATTGCGGCTGCGCCTGGGTGGGATCGAGATATTCTCCGCCGGCGAGTTCCGGTTGGACCCGATTAAAGAGGCTTCGCTGGTCGCGCATTTGCGCGGGGCCGAGCTTTACGCGAGCGCGCCGCCCCGGGACGGAGTGTTCACGCCGCCGATCGACTATCCTCCCCACGGTCGCTGCGTCGAAATCGAGGTCGATCTGGGATCGGGCGGAGCCTCCGCAACCGTGTACGGCGGCGACCTCACGCACGAATACGTGAGCGAGAACGCGGACTATAGGAGTTAAGTGTCAGCTCGTGGCTGCGAGCGTGAGCGAGTGGTCTGGGGCTACATCAGCCCCGCTGTCTCCTCGAACCCGAGCCACAGATTCATGATCTGCACCGCCTGGCCGCTGGCGCCCTTCATCAGGTTGTCCTCGGCCGAAGTGAGAATGAAATTGCCCGTGCGCGAATCGGGGACCGCGGAAAGGTCTATCCTATTACTGCCGAGCGTGTGCGCCGTATCGGGAGTTTCTCCGCTGGGCAGAAGCTGCACGAAGGGCCGGCCGGCATAGGCTTTCCGCCAGGTGGAATACAATGCGTCGATGGTGGCGCCCGGAGCAGCGGGAAGCGTAATAGTAGTGGCCATGCCCGCGCGCATGGGCGCCAGGTGCGGATTGAATTGGATGACGGTGGGCGCCCCGGTGCGCAGCGCGAGCTGCTCCTCGATCTCGGCCAAGTGCCGATGCTTGACGAGCCCGTACGCCTTGGCGCTCTCGGACCGCTCGACATAGAGAAAAGCCTCCTCGACCTTCTTGCCGGCGCCGCTTACGCCGCTGAACGAATTGGCCACGATATGCTGCCGCGACACGAGTCCGGCCTGAAGCAAAGGCACCAGGGGAATGAGAATACTGGTGGGATAGCAGCCGGGCGCCCCGACGAGTTTCGCCTCCTTTGCCCATCCGGGCGGTGTGATTTCAGGCAGGACGAAGCGCGCTTCGGACAAAAGTTCCGGCGCGTGATGCTTGCCGTAGTAATTTTCGTAGGTCGCCAGGCTCGCGATCCGGAAATCGGCGCTCAGGTCGATCACTTTTTTGCCGGCCGGAACAAGCGCTTTGGCGAATTCGGCCGCGGCGCCGTGGGGCAGGGCGAGAAAGATCAAATCCAGGTTGCTCTTGGCCAGGGCCGCGGGATCGGATTCGGAGAATTTGAGCCCCCGGTCGATCCCTCTAAGCGAGGGGATGACCTGGGCCACCGGCTTGCCGGCATGCGTGCGCGAGGTCACGGCCGCGAGTTGGGCCCGCGGATGACCGAGGAGGAGTTTGACCAGGACTTCGCCCGAGTAACCGGACGCGCCGACGACGCCGACTTTCATAATGAAGGCGGCTAGATTGAGGATTTGCGCCCTAAATGCAATCAAGGGGATGCCTCCACTCGCTCACGCTCGCAGCCACATGAACCTGTGGCTGCGAGCGTGAGCGAGTGGAGGATTGGCGATGTCACAAAAAAGCCCGCATCCTTTCGGACGCGGGCTTTGTCTTAATTTTCGAATCGCCTCAGAACGTCCAGGCGTAGCTCACTGTGGCGACGCCGCGTCCGACGGCCGCGGAATTGGGGACCTTTCTCGTGCCGGCCTGCTTGAAGTAGGCGTCGTTGCCTTCGGTGTAGGCCCAGCCCACCGTCAGCTTGGAATTTTTAGTGATCTGGAACGGAGCCGAGACGCCCAGCAGCCAGTAGTTGCCCCACGCTTTCACGTCCGGCGAGGCATGATCGACCTCGTGGGTGCCCTCGTAGGTGCCCGCCGTGCCCGTGAAGTCGAGTTCGGTACCCTCATCCTTCAACGGAACGGCATAGGTTCCCGAGAGCTCGTAAGTGTTCTGATCGAGCACCAAGTCGCGGTAAAACTTCGGAGTGAGCTTCAAGCCGTAAACGGTGTAGTTGAGGGCGAGGTTCGGCTCGAACGTCATCCGGTAAAATCCATTCTGCGGATTGGCGTGCGGGTAGGTGTACCAGGTGAAGCCCGGCTGCAGCGAAAGATTGTCGTTCAAGGCGAACGTGTACGAGCCGTAGGGATCGACTTCCGGATCCGACTGGCCCGGCACTTTCGCCTCGTTGTCGATCGGCGTGCTGCTCCACACGCCGAGAGCCCACGATCCGTAGTCGGCCTCAACCGACGGTTGGAAGGACTGTCCGCTGAGGCGCTGGCCCCGGAACATGTATTGCGACACGTAGGTCGGCGTCAGGGTGACGTCGAGGGCGGGCGGAGCCGCGGCGGGAGCGGGCGGCGGCGAGACAACGGCGGGAGCCGAATCTTGAGCGTGGGCGGTCAGCGCGCCCGCACAGAGCGCGCCGAGAACGATGGATACGATTCTTTTATTCATGGTGTTTGTGTTAGGCCGGTGGGTAGTCGGCCCACCTATGACTCATCACCACCGCGCGAGTTCCGGCGAATTTTTGCGCGCTCGCTCAACTTCAATGGAACAAACTGAACCGTATGAGAAATTCTGATATGATATGTTTGAGGCAAAACGCGCGCATCCACTCGCTCACGCTCGCGGCCACGAGGCCTCGTGGCCGCGAGCGTGAGCGAGTGGTCCGAAAACGACAGAGCGCCCTAGGGCGCTGATCCAAGCGCCTCAGCGCTTGGAGAACTGGAACCGTTTGCGCGCGCCGGGCTGCCCGGCCTTCTTGCGCTCTTTCTCCCGCGGATCGCGCCGGATATGACCGGCTTTCTTCAGCGCCGAGCGAAGTTCCGCATTCATCTTCTGCAGGGCCCGGGCGATGCCGTGCGCGACCGCGCCGGCCTGGCCGGCGACGCCGCCGCCGCTCACATTGGCCGAAACATCGATCTTCTCCTTGAGCTCGACCGTGAGCAGGGGAGCGTAGGCCTGCTTGGCGAAGTTCTCATGGCTGAAGTAACGGTCGAAGTCGCGGCCGTTCACCGTCAGCCGGCCGCTGCCTTCGCTCAGGCGCACGCGGGCGGTGGCGGTCTTGCGGCGGCCGGTTCCGACAAAAATAGCGGCGGGAGTGCTCATCGGCGGGCAAAAATCAAATCGAAATCCTGACCGGGTTCTGGGACTCGTGCGAATGCTTGGGGCCGGCGAACACACGAAGCTTCTTCAGCATCTCCCGCGCGAGGTAGTTCTTGGGCAGCATGCCCTTGACCGCGTGCGTGATGATGAACTCGGGCCGGTGCTCGCGCATCTGCTTCAGGTCGCGGAAGCTCTCGCCGCCGACGAAGCCCGAAAAGAACATGTACTTGTTCTTTGTCTCCTTGCGGCCGGTCAGCACCACTTTCTCGGCGTTGATCACGACCACGTAGTCCCCCGTGTCGACGTGAGCCGTGTAGGACGCCTTGTGGCGGCCGCGGATCAGATTGGCCGCCTTGACCGCAAGGCGGCCGAGCACTTGTCCCTCGGCATCGATGAGATGCCACTTGGGCTGCACGGTCTCCTTTTTGGCCAGCAAGGTTTTCATTGGGAAAAGAGGCCAAGGGCAAAGGTTTGTCCCGCCGCTGTCAACGCTTTATCCGCCTTGTTTCCGGCGGGGAAGAGCGCTATCAATGGGGCACTATGAAGGAACGATTTCCCCTTTTGGCGGCCGGCGTGCTGGGAGCTTCGGGCGTGCTGCTCGGAGCCTTTGGAGAGCATCTCGCAAAGGGCGACCTCCAGGCGCATGGCGCGGAGGCGATGTGGGACAAGGCCATGACTTTCCAATTGGTTCATGCCGCGGCGATGCTCGGATTGGCCTGCTGGATGCGGACTCCGCTCCACGGGGTGGCGGCGCACCGCATGGTGCTCGCGGTGCGCTGGATGCTCGGCGGGATCGTTCTTTTTTCCGGTTCGCTCTACCTGTTTGCCTTGGGAGCGCCCCGGGGTGTCATGTGGCTTACTCCGTTCGGGGGCGCCGGCCTGATTATTGGCTGGATCTGCGTGGCCGGTGCGGCCGCGGCGCCGCGTTCGGAGTATGACCTCTGATTTGCCGCTGCCGTCCGATCTGCGCGCCATGCTCGAGGCGGCGCGGGAAGTGGGCCGGCCGCGACTGGTCGGCGGCGGCGTGCGCGACTGGCTGCTCGGCCTCGAACCCAAGGATTTCGACGTCGAGGTGGCCGGCGCCGACTTCGGCCGCCTCCAGCGGGCGCTGGCTCCGTTCGGCGCGACCGATGTCGTCGGCCGCAGCTTCGGGGTCGTCAAGGTGCGGAGCGCGTCGAGCGGCACCGAATACGATTTCAGCCTGCCCCGCCGCGAGTCCAAAACGGGGGCGGGCCATCGGGGGTTCGCGGTGGAGCCCGATCCAAATTTAAGCGACGCCGAGGCGGCGGCCCGGCGCGACTTCACGGTCAACGCAATCGCCTACGATCCTTTTTCCAAAGAGATCATCGATCCTCACGGCGGCCGGGCCGACCTCAAAGCACGCGTCCTTCGCCACACGAGCCCAGCTTTCAGCGAGGACCCCCTGCGCGTGCTGCGCGCCTTCCAGCTCGCGGCCCGGTTCGATTTCACCCTGGCGCCCGAGACCGCCGCGCTTTGCCGCGCCATCGCGGACCATTTCGCCGAATTGCCCGTCGAACGCGTCTGGGCCGAGTGGGACAAATGGGCAACCCAATCGGCGAAGCCTTCCCGCGGGCTGGCCGTGCTTGAGCAAACAGACTGGCTGAGGCATTTTCCGGAGGTTGCCGCCCTTCGCGGCACGCCTCAGGAGCCCGAGTGGCATCCCGAGGGGGATGTCTTTACCCACACCGCCTACTGCTTGGATGCGCTGGTCGGGCTGGACGAGTGGCGGAGCGCCGACCCGCGCCGGCGCCGCATGCTCTCCCTGGCCGTGCTGGCGCATGATTTCGGCAAGCCTGCAACAACGGCGCGAGCCGAACGACGCGGCGTGATGCGCTGGGTCAGCCCCGGGCACGAGGCGGCGGGCGGCCCGGTCGCGGAAACCTTCCTTCGGCGCATCGGCGCTCCCCAGGAGCTGATCGCTCCGGTGAGCGTTCTTGTGGAGCACCATTTGGCACACCATCACGGCGGAAAAGACCCATTCACTGAAGCGCAAGTGCGCCGGCTGGCGAGGAAGCTCGCCCCGGCCAGCATCGACGATCTCGCCGCGGTAATGACAGCCGATTCGTTCGGCCGTCCGCCTCTGCGCTCGCCTGACGTCATCGGCCACATTCAGGAACTTCGGGCCCTGGCCAGAAAGCTCGAACTTGAGCGCGCGGCGCCGCGTCCCTTGGTGCTCGGCCGTCATCTGCTTGCGCTCGGCCTGAGGCCGGGCCCGGCATTCAAAGGGATTCTGGCCGCCGCTTTCGAGGCGCAGCTCGACGGCGCTTTCGCCGATACTGCGGGCGGGATCGAATGGCTGCGGAGCCGGCACGCGCTCCCGCCGCCCCATGAAGCCGGCCGCCGCTGAACGCCCCCCGCCCCCCCGCCGGGCCTGGCAGTGGGATCTCGCCCGCCAATCCGAGCGGCCCGAATGGCTGGAGGCACAGCTCCCCAGGTATGCAGATTGGGGATACAATGAGCTTTATCTGCACCTTGAGGACGCGGTCGTCTATCCCAGCCTGCCCGGGGTGGCCCGGCGCGGAGCCTATTCGCACCGGCGGCTTGCGCGCCTGGTGGAGGCGGCTGGGCGCTACGGCATCAGCGTCGTGCCGATCGTGAACCTGCTCGGGCACACGCAGTATCTGATCCAATCGCCGGCGTGGCGCGATTTGAACGAGCTGCGCGCGCCCGACGGATCGCCGCTTCCGCGAGGGCAGCTCTGTCCGCTCCATCCCCGCACACTTGAGCTGGCCGAAAAGCTCCTGCATGACACGGCGCCATTCTGCACCGCGGGCGTGGTACACGTCGGTCTTGATGAATCCTACGCGCTTGGCCGCCACCCGCTCAGCCGGGCGGAAATCGCGGAAGTGGGCCTGGCCGCGCATTTCGCGAGATATGCCGGCCGGTTGCGGGACCTCGCGCACGGGCTTGGCCTGCGTTTGGGGCTGTGGGCGGACATGCTCGCCCTCCTGCCGGAAGCCGTTGCCATGCTCCCGCCGGATGTCGTCGCTTACGACTGGTACTATTATCCGTTCCGCCGGAAACCGCGCGTGGAGGCGTACAATTTCGCGGAGTACGATCTGGCGCCGTCGTTGCGCGCCCGCGGGATTACTTACTGGGGCTGCCCGATGAACGGCGCGTTTCGGCACGAGCCGCTGCCGATTTTTCGGGAGAGACTGGCCAATATCTCTGCTTGGTGGAGGCGTTGCGGGCAAACAGGCGCGGCCGGCATGCTGATCACTTCATGGGAGCCGCAAAGGCTGGCCGTGGAGCTTGCCATGACCGTGGACGCTGCCGCCGCCGGTCTGTGGCTGGATGGCGAGTTCGATCCGGCGCGGCTGTTGGAGGCCGGCTGCCTGCGGATGTTCGGAGCCAATGGCCGGGCCGCGGCCCGGCGGCTGGAGCGGGCCGATGAGCTGCCCTTTAGTGGCACTGTCCGCTGGAGGATCAACGACCGCTGGGACACGGCGCTGACGGACGAACCGCTCGAGCCGTGGCGCCGGGAAGCGCGCGTTTTCCGCGACTTATCCCCAAAGACCGGCCTGCCTCCGCCCGTTGCGTCCAGCCTTCGGTTTCGCGCTTATTTGGCCGAGCGCGATCTTTTCGTGCGCACAGCAGGGCGGGGGATGTGGCGCTTGCGCCGGGCGCAGGCGCGCGGCGACAAAGGGGAGTTCAATTCGATCGTGAGCCGCCTGACCCGCGCCGCGGCCGCATTCGCGGGCGCATTGGGTCGCGGACGCGCCGCCGCCCGCGCAATGTGGCTGCGCACACGCGACCGGCGCGCGATCGGGCCGAACGAAAAGACCGTGGCGGAAGATGCTGCGCGCCTTGCCGCATGGCGCGCATGGTTGCGCCGCTGCAGTTTTCGCGCGGCGAGAGTGCGGTCCGCCTCGCCCTTGGGCGGAGCCTGGCAGTTCGTTTTTACGGTTAAAAATCCGGCGCCCGCGCTGCAAAAAGTGGCGGTGGAGCAGCAGGATTCATCCGGCCGGTGGCGGGAGCTGTGGGGGCTTTTCCTGATTGAATTCCGCGTGCGCGGAGCGCGTCCGCGCGCGCGCCTGACCTACCGTCTGTCGGCTCCGGTCGAATGGCATGGCCCGTCTGCGAAGCCCCCGCGGCTGCGAGTCGTCGTGCGCGGATTGGGCCGGGTGGCATTGAGCGACGCGCTGCTGACCGACGGGGTCGTGCGTCTTGCGGCAAACTCCGAGGAAGCGGATTCCGTGGCGATCGGCCATGAAGCACCGAGGTCGGGATTCCCCGATTTCGACTGGGAACGGAATCGCGGAGCCTGGGAGCCGAACCTCACCGGCCCTTGACGACTCTGCTAGTCTCTTCATCCCCCATTGCCCACGGATACCTCTAACATCCTCCGTTTCCACGACGTGACCGTTTCTTACGGTCGCACGCCCGCGCTTGAGGGAGTCACCGTCGATGTCCGCTGCGGCAGCCTGACCGCGATTCTGGGACCCAATGGCGCGGGCAAGAGCACACTGCTGCGCGCGACGCTGGGCTGGCTGCCGCTCGCCCGCGGCGAAATCCTCCTCGGCGACACCCATCCCCAGCACCTGTTGCCGCGGCTGGCTTACCTGCCCCAGCGGCAGGCGGTTGACTGGGATTTTCCGATCACGGTGCGCGCGGTCGTGGAACAGGGCCGCTATCCGTCGCTCCGTCTTTTCCGCGGCCTCGGTGATGACGACCGACACAAGGTCAACCGGGCTCTCGACGAACTCGGACTGGCCGAGCTCGCAGATCGGCAGATTCGGATGCTTTCGGGCGGCCAGCAGCAACGCGTATTCCTGGCCCGGGCCCTCGCCCAGGGCGCGGATATTTTTCTCCTGGATGAGCCTTTCGCCGGACTCGATCTATTCGCGGCAGAGGAGCTCACGCACATTCTGCGCGCCTGGGAGGCGCAGGGCCGGACCGTGCTCGCCGCCGTCCACGACCTCGAACTCGCCCGCAGGGGTTTCACCGAGGGCGTGCTGCTCGACACCACGCTCGTCGCCGCCGGCCCGATCGCCGGCGTGCTGGCGCAGGATAACATCAGCCGTGCGTTCCGCCATGGACGCTGCGTGCACGCCGGGGAGCCTCACCCATGAGCTTGCACGATCTGCTCATCGCACCGTTTTCATACCCGTTCATGCAGCGCGGGCTGATCTCCGCCTTGCTGCTGAGCCTCAGCGGCGGGCTGCTTGGATGCATCCTCGTGCTCCGCCGGCTTGCGCTGATGGGCGACGCGCTCTCGCACTCGCTCTTGCCCGGAATCGCGCTGGCCTGGATGCTTTTCGGAGCGAGCACGACGGCATTGTTCGCCGGCGCGCTGATCGCGGGCCTGCTGACCGCGCTGGGCACGGCGCTTTTGAGCAGGCTGACACGATTGAAGGAGGACGCGGCGTTCGGTTCGCTCTTCATCATGTTTTTCGCGGCGGGGATCGCGCTCATCAGCAAGCTTCCGACCCAGCTTAGCCTCACGCATTTTCTGTTTGGCAGTGTTCTAGGAGTGAGCCCGGCGGACATCCGCCTGGCTGCGGCGATCAGCGGGCTGACTCTCGCATTGTTTGGAATTTTTTACCGCAGCATCCTGCTTGAGACTTTCGACCCAATTTTTTTCCGCGCCACCGGAGGGCGCGGCGGGCTTGTGTACGCCGGATTTCTCGCGCTCACGGTGCTCAATCTCGTCGCGGCGCTCCAGACCATGGGCATCGTCCTCGCGCTCGGCCTCTTTCTGCTGCCCGCAGTCAGCGCCTACCTCTGGTGCGATCATTTTGCCCGGATGCTTGCGCTGTCGGTCGCCATCGCCGCCGCCGGTTCTTTCGCCGGCATCCTTCTGAGCTATCATGAGGGTCTGTCGAGCGGCGCGGCGATCGTGCTCTGCCTCGGAACGGTGTTTTTCGGATCGGCCCTGCTCAGCCCGCGCTATGGTGTGGCGGGCCGCCTTCTTCGGTCGATGCGCGGAGGCTGGAAATCGACATGAAACTTTCTCAAAGCAGCGACGGACAGTCCGCCCATTCGGGCTCGAAAGTAGCCGAATTCGTAAGAATTTGGCTTTCCACTGGCATCTCCCTATGCCGCCGAATTCTTACGAATTCGGCTACACCGCTCGCTCTTCTGGGTCTCGCCGCGAGCGTCGCGCCGCTGCGCGCCGACGAGCGGCCCCTGCGCGTCGCGACGCTTAACACCATACTCACCGAGATCGCCAGCGAAGTCGGCGGCGACAAGGTCGAGGTGATTGGTCTGATCCAACCGGGCGTGGATCCGCACACGTTCGAACCGTCGCCGGCCGACATGCGGGCCGTCGTGGACGCCGATCTGGTCTTCGCCTCGGGCCTTCACCTGGAGTCATACCTCGATCGGCTCGTGGCCAACGTCGGGACCCGTGGACGCGTGGTCGCGGTGGGCGATGCCCTGCCGCTTGTACTTTCGGTGTCCAAGGGGGAGGAAGACCCCCATTGGTGGCACGACATCGACAATGTGATTTTCGCGACCGAACTCGTGCGCGACGAATATGTGCGCCTGCGCCCCGCCTGGGCCGATTCGTTCGCCCGCAATGCGCAAGGCTATCGTGCGCGGCTCATCGCGCTGAAAGCCTGGGTTTCCCACGAAATTGACGAGCTTCCGCCCGGGAAGCGCCAGCTCGTCACCTCGCACGACGCTTTCGGCTACTTCGCCCATGACTATGGATTCACCATCCACGCCATCAGCGGCCTTTCGACGGATAGCGAGCCCGATGCCAGGCACCTTGCGGCGCTGATCGACCTCATTCGCAGCGAGCGCATCCCGATGGTCTTCGCGGAGAGCAGCGTCAATCCGCGGTTGGTCGCGAATCTCGTTCGCGAGACCGGCGTCCGGCTGGGCGGCACGCTCTATGCCGATGGCCTGGGCTTTGGCGACGCGGCCACCTATGAGGGCATGTACCGGCACAATGTCCGAATGATCGTGGAAGGTTTGAGATAAAATCCTCTTTCGGAATTCCTGTTCCTGGATTAACTGGGCGCGATGCTT
>DAISJK010000004.1:0-13006 GCA_036821505.1 Opitutaceae bacterium | reverse complement strand
CTCACGCTCGCAGCCACCATCACGCTCGCAGCCACTACTCAGCCTGCATTGGCACGGTCCCATCAGCAAATTCCGTATTCAGACGCTGGCCGCGCTTGATCGCCGCGCGGCGCATGACGGCCTCCCCCCGTTCGTCGCGAACGATGGCAAATCCGCGATTGAGCACCGAAGCCGGGCTGGCCGCGCGCAGCCTCTTGGCCAAGGCGTCCACCCGATGCGACGCCAGCTCCAACCGGGCCCCCGGCGAAGTTTGCGCCAGACGCGAGCGGATCTCTGCGAATTTTTGGCGCCGGACATGCACCGCGCCGCGCAGGGCGGCGGCCAGCCGGTTTGCGCAATCGTCCAGCCGCAGATAGCCGCGTTCGATTTGCGCGGTGGGCGTGAGGAGTCGCAGGCGGGAACGCGCATGCTCGACAGTCCGGCGGGCGAGCGCACAGCTGCGCTCCGCGGACGCGGCCAGCGCCGTCCCCGCTTGGGCCGCGCGCTCCGCGCATGCGACGAAGCGGCTTGAAATCAGCTCGGCAGCCGCGCTTGGCGTCTCCGCCCGGACATCGGCCGCAAAATCGCAGAGCGTGAAGTCGATCTCGTGCCCGACCGCGGAAATCACCGGCACCGGACAGGCCGCGACCGCTCGCACAAGCGCCTCCTCGTTGAATGCCCAAAGGTCTTCGATGCTGCCGCCGCCCCGGCCGATGACCAAAAGCTCGAAGATGCCGAGTTGCGCGGCAAGCTCGATCATCGCGACCATCTCCGCGGCCGCCTCCTCTCCTTGCACGCGAACGGGCAGAATGACCACCCGTCCCCGCCAGCCGCGTCGCGTCAGGATGCGCGCAAAGTCGCGCACGGCCGCCCCCGTGGGCGAAGTGACGAATCCGACGGTCGCGGGCAGATCGGGGATGGGCCGCTTGCGCTCCGGAGCGAAGAGACCCTCTTCCGCCAGACGTTTTTTCAGCGCTTCGAATTCCCTCTGAAGCCGCCCCACCCCGTCCTCCACCACCACGCGAACGATGAGCTGATATTTGCCGTGCGCCTCGTAGAGATCAATCTCGCCATAAACCACCACCTGGAGGCCGTCGCGCATCTTGACCGACTGGCGCGCGGCGTCCCCACGGAAGAGCACCGCGCTTAATTGGGCTTCCGAATCCTTGAGGGAAAAGTAAACGTGCCCGCTCGATTGCGCGCGCAGATTTGAAATCTCTCCGCGAACCCAGCCCGGCCGGATCCCGCCCTTGAGAAGGGCCTTCACCCGCCGGGTGAAATCGCCGACGGTTTCGACCGCGTCAGATGGAGGCGCGGGATCGGGCATCGGAACGGCCTTTCAAGTGCCTCCGGATCATATGGGTGCCGGCGACGACGGCCACCAGCAAGCCGGCGGCTGCGATGATCGTTCCACCCCGGCCATTTCTCAACGCGTTGCCGAAAATCGTGAACGCGGCCAAATTCGGCCAGCCGAGCAGACAGGAGAGGAGCAAGTACCGTCCGACCGGCGCGTCCGCGAGCCCCAGGAGATAATTCTGGACGAAAAACGGCACGCCGGGGGTGAGACGCAAAATCACGATCAGGTCGGTAATGTCGCCGGATTCGACCTGGGGGAGCCGGTAGCCGCACCGCTCCATCAGGCGCGCCAGCCAGGGCCTCAGCGCCCAGCGCGCCAGCCAATAACTGAGCAGCAGATTCGCCGTCATAGCGGCGATGGAGGCCGCGACCACTCCGCCCATTCCCATTTCGGGCGCGAAAGCCGACGCGGATGTCAGGGAAAAAAGGAGCATCGGCACCCCAAACGCCGGCAGGAGCGCCATGGCGCCGAAGAAAGCCCAGGGTCCCGCGCCCTGGATGCGTCCAAGGCCTGACGCGACCCACGTTCGCCAATCGGTGCCGTGGAGCACGGCCAAGCCGATAATCAGTATAACGACGGCCCCTGCGGCGAGCTTGAGCAGGGGAAGCTTCTTCACTTTTGGATCAGCTCTATCTCGTACCCCTCCGGCGCATCGATAAATGCGATCGTCGAGCCCGAGCTGGTCCGGGTGGGGCCGTCGCTCAGCTTGTAGCCTTTCCGGCTTAGTTGCTCGGTGAAAGCCGCAAGATCGTCCACCTCGAAAGCGAGATGCATCAGGTCCGGCTGCACGCTCACGGAAGGCGCCTGGGGCAGCTGGCAAATTTCGATTTCCTCGCTGCTGTTCGGCGTGCGCAAAAACGCGAGCTGCGCGCCCCGGGGCGAAGTGTGGCGCCGGGACACCGTGAGGCCGAGCGCGTCCTCATAGAACTTCACGGTGCGCTCGAGGTCGTTCACCCGCATCCGGGTGTGGAGTAACTTCGTTACCATGGCGGAATCCTCAACTCCCGGCCGTCTTCTTGACCACGATAATCATGAAAGTGTCCGGCTTGGGCACGGGGCGCTTGCCGGCGACCGGCGGAAGGAACTCCGCGGTCGGGAGATAGAGCGCGTGGGCCTTGTGATCGAGTCCCATGGTCCGCGCTCCGGGCTTGGTTTGCACGGTCTGCACCACCTCATACTTCCCTGGCGAAGTCTCGCGGACGACCGTCAGCGTGCCATCGCGGCAGCTGGCGAAGGCGTCGCCGTCAAATTGCGTGGCATCGACGCCGGCTCCGATCGGAAGGGACGCCAAAATGGAGCCGTCGTCGGCATTCATCACGATCAACATCTGCGGCTTGCGGCAGCCGATAAACAGCCGGCGCTGTTTCCGGTCCATTGACATTCCGACCGGCTTGCCGCCAGGCGCCGTGCTCCACTTGGCGATCACCTTCATGGTCTTGGTGTCCACCACCGCCACCTGATTCTTGTCGTTCAAGTTGACGTAGGCCTTGCCCTTCCCATCCGTCACCAGAAATTCGGGCGAGCCGCCAAGGTCCACTTCCGCGTCGGCCTTGCCCGTCGTCGGATCGACATCGGGAGAAATCGGGATCAGCACTCCGCTGTCGCCGGAAACCAGCAGCACCTTTTTGCTGGCCGAGTCATAGATGATCCCATCGGCGTCGGGCTCCGCCTTGATCTTTCCCAGAACCGCATAGGTCTTGAGATCGAAAATCGTGACCGAGCCGTCCTTGCCGTCCGAAATGAATCCGCGCCCGGCTTTGTGAACGATGGCCACGCCGTGATTGCCCTTCTGCCCCGGAATGTCGGCGACAACTTTGCCCGTGCCGGCGTCGATCACCTGGGTATGCGTGGAGCGCGGAACGAAAAGCAGTTTCCGATCCGAATCGACGGTTAGATAGTCCCAGTTTCCTTTGTCGCCGATCTGGAAGATCTGAGACACGCCGTAGTCGCCGGCGGCGGGCGCGGAAGGCTGGGCTTGGACGAGAGTCGCGCCGGCGAGCGCGAACACGAAGAGAGCGCGGTGGGTGAGATTCATGCGGGTGACCCTATCAAGGCAAATAGGTTCGCGCAAGCGAGCTAAACTCCGCCACCTGCGCCGCCGCCCATTCCGGCGATTTGCCGAGTTCGCGGGCGAGCAGCACGGAGACGGCCGGGGCCGCCTCGATCGCCGCGCGCGCATCGAGCACGAGCGCGCGGGTGCGGCGCGCAAGCACGTCCTCGACGCTGCGCGCCATCTCATTCCGCGCCGCCCAGACGACCTCGACAGCGCGGTAGGGCAGCCGCCCGTGCAGCCGGCGATCGAGCTCCGGTTCGGCGGCGATCAGCGCCTCCAGGGCCGGCGCATCGCTGCCGTGCACGGGGAAGCGGCTGGCCGCGCCGTCCGCCGCGGGAGCAGCGGCGCCGTGCAGCGGAAGCCTTTCCGTGGCGGGCTCACGCGCCGCGAGGCCGCCAACAGCGGCGGCGCGGTTGACGGCATCCTCGGCCATCCTGCGGTAGCTGGTCCACTTGCCGCCCGCGATCGTGACGAGCCCGGCCTTTGAGACGGTTACAACGTGGTCACGCGACAATGTGGAGGTCGCCGCGGGATGATCCGCTTTCACGAGCGGCCTCAGACCGGTGAAAATGCTGCGCACGTCGGCGCGGGTGACGGGCCGGATCAGGTATTCCGAGATCTGTTCGATGAGAAACGCCACCTCGCGCTCAAGCGGCGCGGGCTCAAGCTCGGGCGCATCGCGGAGCTCGTCGGTCGTGCCGACCACGACGTGATCGTGCCACGGCACCGCGAAGAGCACGCGGCCGTCGCTCGTCTTCGGCACCATCAGGGCGTGGTCGCCGGGCAGAAAACTCCGGTCGAGCACGAGGTGCACGCCCGAGCTGACCGTGAGCATCGGCTCCGCCGCGGGCTCGTCGAGCCGGCGGATCGCATCCGCGAATATGCCGGCGGCGCCGACCACGACCCGCGCGCTCACCTGAAAAGACAGGTCGGTTTCCCGGTCCCCGATCTCCGCGCCCGCCACGCGGCCTTCAACCTTCAGCAGCCGCTCGACCCGGGCGTAGTTGGCGACCACCGCGCCGAGATCATTCGCGGTCTGCGCGAGCGCGAGGGCAAGTCTGGCGTCGTCGAACTGTCCGTCGCAATAAATCACGCCGCCGCGCAGGCCCTCAGATTTGACTGTGGGCAGCAAATGCCGCGTCTCCGCAGCGGAGATCATCCGCGACGTGCCGAAACTAAGCCCGCCCGAGAGCCATTCGTAGGCCTTCAGCCCGAGCCCGTAGAAAGGCAAATCGAACGCGCGATAGACCGGGATGACGAACGGCTGCCGGTGGACCAGGTGCGGGGCGTTGCGCTCCATCAGGCCGCGTTCGTGCAGCGCTCCGCGCACGAGGCCGATCTTGCCGCTACGCAGGTAGCGCACGCCGCCATGCGCCAGCTTGGTGCTGCGGCTCGACGTGCCTTTCGCGAAATCGTGCTGCTCCACGAGCGCGGTCCGGTAACCGCGCGCCGCGGCGTCAACCGCCACGCCAAGGCCGGTGGCGCCGCCGCCGATGACGAGCACGTCCCAGGTTTCGCCGGCGGCGGAAAGTCGGGCCAGGGCGGCGTCGCGTTTCACGGGACTTCCCAATCCCGCGCGCGTTCGACCGCGCGGCGCCAGCGCTGGCGATGCCGGCCGCGCGCTTCAGGAGTCATGGCCGGCTCGAAACGCCGCGCCTCGGCCCACTGGGCTGCGATCTCGGCCTGGTCGCGAAAGACGCCCACGGCGAGGCCCGCCAGATACGCGGCCCCAAGCGCGGTCGTTTCGACGACGCGCGGCCTCACCACGGGGCAGCCGAGCAGGTCGGCTTGGAATTGCATGAGCAGGTCGTTGACCGCCGCGCCTCCGTCGACGCGCAGTTCTTTCAAACGGATGCCCGCGTCGGACTGCATCGCGTCCAGAACATCGGCGACCTGGCTGGCGATCCCTTCCAGCGCGGCGCGCGCGATGTGCCCGGCGCTTGTGCCGCGCGTGAGGCCCAGCAACGCGCCGCGCGCTTGTTGATCCCAATGCGGCGCGCCAAGCCCGACGAAGGCCGGCACGAATGAGACGCCGCCGTTGTCCGGCACCGACGCGGCAAGCGCCTCGATGTCGGCGGCCCGGCGGATGATCCCGAGGCCGTCGCGCAGATAGTGCACGACCGCCCCGGCAATAAAGACGCCTCCCTCGAGCGCGTAATCGGTTTTGCCCCCGATGCGCCATGCGACGGTCGTGAGCAGGCGATTCCGCGAAACCATGGGTTGCCCGCCGGTGTGCATGAGCATGAAGCAGCCCGTGCCGTAAGTGTTCTTAACCATGCCGGGCTGCGTGCACGCCTGGCCAAAGAGCGCGGCCTGCTGGTCGCCCGCGATTCCGGCGATGGGCACGCCGGGCACGGCCTCGGTGGCGGTGGCGCATACCCCGCTCGAATCGACGATCTCCGGCAACACCGCGCGCGGGATGCCGAAAAGCGCGAGAAGATCGTCATCCCACGCGCCGGTTTCGAGGTTGAATAGCATCGTGCGCGATGCGTTCGACACATCGATAAGGTGCTTCTTTCCCCCCGTGAGCTTCCACACGAGCCACGTGTCAACAGTGCCGAAGGCAAGCTCGCCGGCCTCGGCGCGCGCCTTGGCGCCGGGCACGTGATCGAGCAGCCAGCGCAGCTTGCTCGCGGAAAAATACGCGTCGATCACCAGCCCCGTCTTCCGCGCGATCGGCTCCGCGTGGCCGGCCGCGCGCAACTCGTCGCAAAATGCCGCCGTGCGCCTGTCTTGCCAGACGATCGCCGGGGCGATCGGGCGGCCGGTCCGGCGCTCCCACACAATAGCGGTCTCTCGCTGATTGGTGATGCCGATGCCGGCGAGATCGGAGGCTGCGAGCCCGGCCTTCGCGAGCGCTTCGGCGATAGTCGCGGACTGCGTGCCCCAGATTTCCTCCGGATCGTGCTCGACCCAGCCCGGCTGGGGATAGCTCTGGCGGAATTCGCGCTGCGCCGAGGCTAGCGGGGCGCCCGTCTCGTCGAAAACGATTGCGCGCGAACTCGTCGTGCCCTGGTCGATTGCGAGGATGCGTTTCATCTTCCGGCGGCTCGTGGCGCCTTGCGCGATGCGGCGATCTTGCGCTTGAGCCAGCGCGCATAGAGCGCGGAATCGAGCGGCAGGTTCACGGGTTTTCCCGTCCAGCTCGAGAGAAGGATGGCGTTGGCCAGCTCGACGGAGAGGATGCCCTCGGCGGCGGGGGCGATGAGCGGTTTGCCGCGGAGGATGGCATCGGCGAAATTGCGGAGGATCTCGACGTGCTGCCCCCCGGAGCCCTTGAACGTGAACGTCCGCTCCCGGGTGGGCGGCGCGGAAAACGGTTTCTTCGTGGAGCGGCTGAACTCCGATGTCGGGACAAGGTTGCGCGTGAATCGCAGCGCGCCGTTTTCCACGACGACGCGGCCGCGGTCGGCGACGACCTCCAGTCGGTTGGCGCCGGGCGCCTCGCCGGTGGAGGCGATGAATGTCGCGTGCGCGCCGCCGGGCAGCTCGAAATACGCCGTGACGTCGTCCTCGACCTCGATGTCGTGATACCGGCCGAATCCGCAAAAGCCGCGGACGCGCTTCGGCTGGCCGAAGATCCACGAGAACAGATCAAGATTGTGCGGGCACTGGTTGAGCAGCACGCCGCCGCCCTCGCCGGCCCACGTCGCGCGCCAGGCGCCCAGGGCGTAGTAGGCCGCGGGGCGAAACCAGTCGGTAACTGTCCAACTTATCCTGCGGGTCTCGCCGAGCGTGCCGCCGCGCACGAGCTGCCGGAGCTTCTTAAAAATCGGATCGGTGCGCTGGTTGAACATCGCCGCGAAGACGACGTCCCGGCGGCGGTGCGCGGCGATAAGCCGCTCGCAGTCGGCGCGCTGCACCGAGATCGGCTTCTCGACGAGCACGTGCAGCCCGGCATCGAGCGCGGCAATGCCCGAGGCGGTATGATAATAGTGCGGCGTGGCGATGAGCACCGCGTCCACCAGACCGGATGCGATCAGCTCGCGGTCCGTCGCGAAGCCAGGAAGATCGGGATAATGCGCC
The DNA here is from genome assembly GCA_036821505.1 of Opitutaceae bacterium. GTDB lineage: Bacteria > Verrucomicrobiota > Verrucomicrobiia > Opitutales > Opitutaceae > Palsa-1447. The sequence continues at coordinate 5,591 of DAISJK010000004.1, read as the reverse complement.
AACCGCGCGGGAACGGCGTCGGCCACGGCGGCGAGCCGCAGGCGGGGGATTTTTCCCGCGAGGATGCTTCGGGCGTGAGCCTGGCCCATGTTCCCGAGGCCGATGATTCCGAGCCGGACAGTCTTCATATATCCCAAAGGGTCAGTCCACGCAGGTTTTTTTGCGGCGCGTCGCCGGCGAGCGCAAGGCTGGCCAGATAGCCGACGATCATGGTGCAGGCGATCGCGGCGAAGGTGTAAAAGAAGACGTTGGTCGCCGTGAAATACTGCACCCATCCGGTGAAGCCGATGCCGGCGATCGCGCCGAGAAAAACGCCGGGGCCGTTGGCGCGGCGCGTGAGCAGGCCCAGCGCGAATACGCCGGGAAATCCGCCGCCGAGGAGCGCGGCCAGGCGGAGAAACTCGTCCCAGAGCGACGGCAGGTTGCTCCACGCGAGAAACACCGCCATGCCGGTGGCGAACACGCCGCAGATCAAGGTCGTCCACCAGGCGCGACGCGTGCGCTCGGCTACGGTTTGGCCGGGCCGCAGCGTGCCGTAAAAATCGCTCACCACCACCGTGGCGCTGCTGTTCAGGGCGCTTGCCAGGGCGCCCATCGCGGACGCGAACAGGCCCGCGAAGATGACCCCGACGACGCCGTGGGGCAGTTCGTTGGCGATGAAATACGGGAAGATCGTGTCCGCGGAGGGCATCTGGGCCAGCCGCCCGGGATGCGCGCGATAGAAGGCCCACAGCGCGGTGCCGACGAAGAAGAACACCACGCCGCTCAGCAGGCCGATGAGGTTGCCCATCGTGACCGTGCGCCGCGCGTCGCGCTCGTCCGCGGTGGCGAGCATGCGCTGCATGAGCGGCTGGTCGCCGATCTGGTAAAACACCGTCGCCAGGAACATGCCGCCAAATACCCACACCGTCGGCTGCGTGAGATCGAAGGCCCAAGACACGGCGTGGAATTTCCCGGCGGCGGAGGCGGTGCGAACGATGCCGCCGAGCCCGCCCTCGACGCCCGCCGCCATGTGAAAGATTGCTATGGAGACGCCTCCGACCATCACAGCGCTCTGGAGCACGTCGGTCCAGACGACGGCCTCGAATCCGCCCTCCATCGCGTAGATCGTGGTGACCACGCCCATGAGCAGGATGCTCGCATAGACGTTGAGGCCCGTGACGGCGGCCAGCGCGAGGGCCGGCAGCAGCATGATGATGCTCATGCGCCCAAAAACCTTGAGCACGAGCGCCAGCCCCGCGCCGAAGTAGCGCACGCTCCGGTCGAATCGGCGTTCCAGGTAGTCGAAGACCGTCGTCATGTTGAGCCGCCGCATGGCGCCGACGAATACGAAGCCAGTGACCATGCCGGCAAGGGATTGTGCCGGCGCGGAGCCCGAGGTCATCCAGTCGCCCTGAAACGATTTTGCCGGCAGGGCCATGAAACTGATGCTGCTCACGCCCGTCGCGAAAAAGCTCACCGCCGCCGCCCACCACGCCACGCGCCCGCTGCCCAGGAAATAACTCTTTTCAGTGGCCATGCTCCGGCGGCGGCACCACCAGCCGATGCCGAGGTTGATCGCGAAGTAGAGCCCGAACATGGCGTAGTCCCAGCCGGCGAGCGCGCGCGAGGCGAAGACGGCGAAAAGCGGGTGAAAGGCGGTCATCGCGCCGGACGGTCAGCGGCGCGGGCGCGGGCGCAGGCGATGGAGCAGACCCTCGATCTTTTCCACCGAAACGCTGCTCAGGTGATGTTCGAGACCTTCGACGTCGCGCGCCACGACATCCGCGGGCACCCCCAGCTGGGTCAGGAAGGCGGTCAGGACCCGATGGCGGTGCCGAATCCCGAGCGCGGCGGCCTCGCCGGTGGGCGTGAGAGTCAGCCCGCGATAGCGCTCGTAGTTCAGCAGGCCGGCCTTCGCCATTTTCTGCACCATCGACGTGACGCTCGCCGGAGCGATGCGAAGGTGCTGGGCGATATCCGCCACGCGGGCGTAGCCCTTGGTCTCGATCAACTCGTGAATGCGTTCGAGATAATCCTCCCAGTTTTCGGAAAGCGAAGCGGGCGAGCGCATAGGGGCGGCACAGTGAGCCCAATAAATGAAATTTAGGCCAGACTAAATTTGGCCGTTGACACTAGCTAAATCTAGCACTGTTAGTTATGCCTAATTTTCGGTTATGGAACTAAAATCCGACCAGTCCCCACCCCGCCCGGGCGCGCTTTCGCTGGAAGGATTCCATGGCAGCGTCGAAGTGCCGCACGCCTCGGCCGGGCCGTGGCGGCAGTACCTCGCATTCGCCGGCCCGGCGCTGCTTGTGAGCGTGGGCTACATGGACCCCGGCAATTGGGCGACGGATTTGCAGGCCGGCGCGCAGTTCAAATACCAGCTGCTCTGGATTGTCGGGCTCTCCAGCCTGATGGCGATCTTCCTCCAGATCATCTCCGCGCGATTGGGGATCGGCACGGGAAAGGACCTGGCCCAGTGCTGCCGCGATTTCCTCCCGGCCTGGACCTGCTGGCCGAATTACCTCAGTTGCGAGATCGCGATCGCCGCGTGCGACCTGGCGGAGGTTCTGGGCAGCGCGGTCGCCATTCATCTGCTGTTCCCGCGCATCTCCCTGCTCGCCGCGGTGTTCATCACCGCGTTCGACGTTCTCATCCTCCTCTCCCTCCAGCGGTTCGGGATGCGCCTCATCGAGGCGGTGATCCTGGTGCTCATCGGCACGATCGGGGTCTGCTATTTCATCGAAATCTTCGTGCTGCCCCAGACGCAGCCGAGCTTCCCCGAGATGGGCAAGTGGCTCTTCGCGCCCAACCTGTCCTCGTTCATTCACAGCAAGGACCTCGTCTTGATAGCGATCGGAATCATCGGGGCCACGGTGATGCCGCATAATCTTTACCTGCATTCGGCGCTCGTGCAGTCCCGGCGGCTGACGAACGACCCGGCATCGATCCGCCGGGCGGTGCGTTACAATACGATCGACACCTCGGTCGCGCTTTCGATCGCGTTTTTCGTCAACGCGGCCATACTGGTCCTGGCGGCGGTGGTATTTTTCGGGCACGACAAGGTGACCCTCGCCTCGGGCAAGGTGATCGTGTTTTCCTCCGATTCCGACTGGATACAGGTCGCCTACGCCACCCTGGCCCCGCTGCTCGGCACCGTCGCCGCGAGCGTGCTCTTCGCGGTGGCGCTCCTGGCCAGCGGACAGAGCAGCACGATCACGGGCACCCTCGCGGGCCAGGTCGTCATGGAGGGGTTCATGCATTGGCGGATTTCGCCGTGGGTGCGCCGGCTCATCACCCGGGCTTGCGCAATCATCCCGGCGATCATCCTGATCGGCGTTCGCGGTGACAATAGCGTTACGGACCTCCTGACGCTGAGCCAGGTGGTCCTCGCGATTCAGCTGCCTTTGGCGATGTTTCCGCTGCTGGCGTTCGCCGGCTCGAAGCGCCGCATGGGCGAAAGGCGCATCGGCGGCTTTTTGTTGGCCGCCGGCTGGGCCTCCTGCCTTGCAATCACCGTATTGGATATTTACGGACTGCCCGATGCCATGCACGACGCCATCAGCGTGTTCACCGGGCACTGACGCACCGCGTCGAAATTTCCGATGAAAAGAGCCCTCGCCTTGCTTGGCGGCGCCCTTTGCGTGCTCGGCGTCGCGTCTACGGCCCGCGCAACCACCAAGGGCTTGAATCAGATCGTCACGCCCGATGTTCAGCCGGCGGGCCTTCTCTCCGTCAGCGCGCAGTTGCAGGATAGCCAGATTGGCAACAGCCAGGAGTTGCAACTTGAGCTCGGCCTTACGAGCTGGTCGGAAGTTTCATTCTTCCAAGGACTGCGTCCCCGCGAAGAGGTGTTCGGCACGGAAATCGGCCTCCTGCAAAAAGGCCCCAATCTGATCACAGTAGGCGCCATCAACTGGTCGTCGCGGGGCGGCGGCGCCCAGCCCGTGCTGGAATACGGATACTACACCGCTCAGGATCATTTTATCGTCGGCGTCATCCAAGTCGACAGGCGCAACGAAGGCGTTTACGGCTATTCGCATCAGCTCACGGACAAGCTCCAACTGGCCTTTGACTACCAATCCGGGCCGGGCAACGCGTCGACGGCGGGCTTCACGTATAATCTGACGCCCGATCTGCAGCTGAATCCCGCCCTTTACATCGGCAACACCCGCCCCCACCGAGCCATGGGCTATGTGGTGTTGACCTGGAATTTCGCGCTCTGGCAGCCGGGACCCGCGAAAGCCGCGGCGCCGTAATAGTTCTCGCCGCGGACGATTTTTTGGCGGCCGTTCGCGACGCGCCACGCGTTCGTGTCGCGCAGCGAATAGACGCATCCGCAGTATTCCTGCTGGTAGAACTGCTCGCGCTTGGCGATTTCGACCATGCGCGAGGAACCGCCCATCTTCCGCCAGTTGTGCGTCCAATAGACGATGCCGGGATATTTGGCCGCGACGCGCACGCCGCTGGCGTTGATCTGCTCCATGTCTTTCCAACGGGAAAGGCCCAGGCAGCTCGTGATGACGGGGAACCCATGCTCATGCGCATAAAGCGCCGTCCGCTCGAACCGCATGTCGAAGCACATCGTGCACCTGGCGCCGCGTTCCGGCTCCCTCTCGAGCCCCTTGGCGCGGGCGAACCAGTTGTCCGTGTCGTAATCCGCATCGACGAACGGGACCCCCGCCTTTTCCGCGAAACGGACGTTCTCCCGCTTCCGCAGCTCGTATTCCTCGCGCGGGTGGATGTTCGGGTTGTAAAAGTAGATCGTGTAGTCGATGCCCGACGCGCTCATCGCCTCCATGACCTCGCCCGAGCAGGGGGCGCAGCACGAATGGAGCAGAACCCTGCGATGCCCTCCCGGAGGCTCGAGTTTTTGGCGCATGGACGCTCGCTCGGTCATAACATGCATTCAAACAGCCATTTTTGGCCGGTCAATATTGACGGTGGGTGGAGCGCGTTGTCCTTGCCGCGCCGAAGCCTCGCGAAGGCGGGCCTAACGCGCTGGTTTGGCCGGCGCGTGATTTCGGTTTGAATCAGCGACGGCTTCGTCGTTTGCTCACGGCCTGGCCTCAGCATAACCCCTGGCCTCAAAATAACCCCCCATGAAAATCATCAACGTCCTCGCTCGGATCCTCCTCGGAGCGATCTTCGCCTTCTTCGGCTCGAATGCCTTCCTTCACTTCTTCAATCCTGGCGGTCCCCCGCCCGGCGCCGCCGGCAGCTTCTTCGGCGCGATATTCAGCTCGGGTTACATCTATTTTGTCGCCGGGGTGCAGGTGCTGGCGGGGATCCTCATCCTCATCGGCATCTACCGGACTCTGGCGCTGGTGTTGTCGGGCGCGCTCCTGGCCAACATCGTCGCCTTCCACCTGACGATGGATCCACCGATCAAGGACTTCTCGCTCGCCCTGGTCTGCGTGGTGCTGTGGCTGATCCTGGCCGCCAGCTGGAAGAGTTCCTTGGCGCCGCTCTTCGCTCGTAAATAGACGTTCGCCTGAACACCGTCAAAGTCATCCTGCTGGCCGGCTGTCTGAGTTTGCCCTTTGCGTCGCGCGTTTTCGCCGCCCCGCCCTTTTTGACGGACGACCCGGAGCCGACGGATTATCGGC
>DAISJK010000003.1:0-15112 GCA_036821505.1 Opitutaceae bacterium | reverse complement strand
CATGCCTCCGGTCACGATTCCACCCGGCGAGTTGATGTAGAGATGGATGTCCTTCTTGGAGTCCTCCATCTGCAAGAAAAGCATCTGGGCAATGACCAGGTTGGCGACGGCGTCGTCGATCGGCGTGCCGAGAAAGATGATGCGGTCCTTGAGCAGCCGCGAATAGATGTCCATCGACCGCTCTCCGCGGCCGGTATTCTCTAGGACAATGGGGACGTAATAGCTCACGATGCGGAAGCTGCAGCAACCGTGCTTACGGTAGCTTTGGACACCAGGAAATCAACCGTCTTGTCGAAAATGATCGACTGTTGGGCAGCCTGCACGCGCGCGCGATCCTGAGCGAAGGCGCGCATTAGTTTATCGATACGTTGATTGGAACGCCCCGCCTCCGTTACGATGAATTGCTCCAAGTCGTGCTCATCCGCCTCGATTTTCTCGGCCTCGGCCACCTTGGCCAGGATGAGCCGAAGCCTGACCCGGCGCATCGCTGTCTGGCGGGCTTCGTTGATCAGGCGCTGCTTGTCCGCTTCGAAACTTTCGGGCGCAACTCCGCGGCGAAGATTGTCCTCCAGGAACTGCCGAAGCACGCCCTGGGTCTCCGATTCAACCAGGCTCTCCGGAACGGAAAAATCGGCCCGCGAAGCCAGGGAATCCGTCACCTGGCGGCGCTGGGCGGAAAGATTGCGCATCTCCTTCTGCCGGCGGAGAGCGCCGCTCACCTGCTGCCTCAGGGCCTCCAGACTCTCCACCCCCTGGGCTTTGAAGAAATCCGCATCGAGCGCCGGCAACACCCGCTCCCGCACCTCCAGGATTTCGAGCGCGTAGTCCGCGGTTTTTCCGGCCAACGCGGGCGCCGCGGAAAACTCCGTAGGGAAAACAATTGAGGCCGATTTCTTTTCTCCCGCCTTGAGGCCGCCAATTTGGCGGCCGAGCCCGGGAATCAGGCCCTCCTGCGCTCCTTCGACCTCTTCCCAGGTCTGCGGCACCTTGGCGTACATTTGCTTGTCGGGCGTGATCTCAACGATGGGCTTGCCCTCGATGGAGCCCTCGTACGCGAGCTTAACGTAGTCTCCCTTTTGCGATGGACGGTCCACCGGCTTGAAATCGGCGCGTTCGCCGCGGAGGCTCTGGATCACATTCTCGACTTCCGCGTCCGTGACTTCGATGGGTTCGATCTGCGTGGCCAGGCCGGTGTATGACGGAAGCGTGATTTCCGGAGCCACGTCCACCGTCACCGTGATCTCGGCGGCGGCGCCGGGCTCGATCGCGCCTTCCTTTACGTCCACAATATTGAGTACGTTGAGTTTTTCCTTTTTCAGGGCCTCGCGGTAAGCGTGGGCCACCAGCTTCTGCTTGAATTCGTCGGCTATCTCTTTGCCCCAGCGTTTGGCCACCATGACGGCGGGCGCGTGGCCCGGACGGAAGCCCGGCAGGCGCGCGTGGCGGATGAACTCGCTCATCACGGCCTGATGCTCGGCGCCGACCTCGCCTGCGTCCAGGGTCACGAGGAGTGTCTTGCGGGTGTCGGAAACAGTGTTGAGTTGGACGTTCACAAAGTTGGGACGAGTGGATGCTCTCTGGCGAAAGGGTCGAGCCTACGCCGGCACGGAATTCGGTCAAGGCGCAGATTTGGCGGTAGTGTATCAGTTTGCCTCTGGGTGGAGCGCGTTGTCCCCAACGCGCTTGCCTGTCGGGGCGCCTAGGCGTTTTGTGACTCCGCCATGCCGAGCTTCCGCCAGCTTGCGACCGAGCACGCTTCCATCCTCCTGCTCGATGCGGCTTCATCCCGGGTGCAGGTCGGGCTTTGTTCCAGCCCTGAAGCCATGCGCTGGGAATCTTCGGATGTGGAAGCCGGAATCGGGCTCTTCCGCTGCATAGAAGCGCTTGAGGTGGATGTGGATTCGATTTCCGCGTTCGTATTCTGCGAGGGGCCCGGTTCCGTGCTCGGCATCCGCACCGCGGCCATGGCTCTGCGGACGTGGCGGGTGCTGCGCCCGCGGCCGGTGTTCGGGTACTTCAGCCTCGCCCTGGTCTCGCAAGGGCTCGCGCTGCGCGAGGCTTCCGTGATCGCCGACGCGCGTCGCGGGCGCTGGCATCGTTACCGGTGGCAAGGCAATCTCGAACGCGTGCAGCCGGAAGCGCTCAGCGGCCGTCTGGTCATGCCCGAAAATTTCCGCCACTGGACTCCGCCTCCTCCAGACTTGGAGCGAGTACCCTATCGCCTCGCCGAACTTTTGCCGCGCGCGATCGACGCCGATCTTTTCCGCGCGGTCGAAACACCCGATGCTTTTCTCCACGAAGAGCCGCAATACGCCACATGGGCGCCCGGGATTCATCGCGCCCCATGAACCTTTCCGCGCCGTCCCATCCCCTCCGCTGCTGGGCCGAGATCGATCTCGCCGCGCTGGAGCGCAATTTGAAGCTGATACGGGCCGGGCTTCCGCCCGCCATGCGCTATGTGGCCGTGGTCAAAGCCGACGCCTACGGACACGGCCTCCACCAGGTCGCCGCGCGCCTGATGCATGCCGGCGCCGACCTTTTCGCCGTGGCCAACGTGACCGAGGCTGCCGCATTGCGCGAACTGGGACCGGGGTGGCCGATCCTGGTCCTCGGCCCGCTTCTGCCCGAGGAAGATCGATTTCTCGCCGATTACGATTTGTCCGCCACCGTCTCGGGCGCGGATGAAGTGGCGCGCTTCGACGCCGTTGGCCGGACGGCTGGGCGCGTCCTATCGGTTCACCTCAAGATCGACACCGGGATGGGCCGGGCGGGGGTATGGCACGAATCCGCCGGCGAGCTCTACCAGCGCATCGCCGCCGCCCGTCACCTCGCGCTTGCGGGCGTCTTCACGCACCTCGCCAGCCCGGATGACGATCCGGTTTTCACCGAAGAACAGCGCCGGCGTTTTCTCGCGGCGTTGGCCAAGTGCCGTGGAATCGCGCTGGATCGCCTGTTCGTGCACGCGGACAACAGCGCCGGGCTCGAAACCATGCCAGGCGCGAGCCCGTTCAATGCCGTCCGGATCGGGCTGCTTCAATTCGGCGTCCTGCCGCATCCCAGGTCTCTGCTTGCGCAAGTGCGTACGGAACCCGTCTTCAGTTTTCACACCCGGGTCGGCCTGGTCAAAGCGCTCCCCCGGGGCACCACCATCAGTTACGGCAGGACGCATACCCTGGCCCGCGATTCGGTCGTGGCCGTGCTCTGCGCCGGTTACGGCGACGGTTTCCCGCGCTCGGCGAGCAACCGCGCCTCCGTGCTGATCCACGGCCGTTCCTGCGCCGTGCTCGGCCGGGTGACCATGGATCAAACGGTGGTGGATGTGACCGGCGTTCCAGGCGTGGCTTGCGGCGACGAAGCGGTTCTCGTCGGACGTCAGGGCTCCGCTGAAATCACTCTCGCGGAATTCAGCCGCTGGGCGGACACGATTCCCTGGGAAACGCTCTGTTCGGTCACCAAGCGTGTGCCCCGCGTGTACAAAACCTCACTCGGAGTATGACTTGAAAGATTCACCGCGCCGATATTAGTAGCAGCAACCCCATGAGCACTCCTTGCGACCGCAGAAGCTTTCTCAAATCAGCCGCTCTTTTGCCGCTGGCCGCCGCCGCCGCTCTTGAACTGCGGCCCGAATCAGCCCGAGCAGATGAATCGGCGGAGCGCGCCGGCGGGGCATCCGTCGAATCCGAATTCCCACCGGACTTCACCTGGGGCGTCGCCACAGCCGCCCCGCAAATCGAGGGAGCCGCCTTTATCGACGGCAAGGGCGCTTCGATATGGGACGTTTGGGCTCGGATTCCTGGGAAGATCAGCAACGGGGACAATCTGGACGTGGCGTGCGACCACTATCACCTCTATCCCCAAGATTTCCGCCTGATGGCCGATCTGGGCATCAAGCACTACCGCATGTCCATCGCCTGGCCCCGGATCTATCCCCGGGGGCGCGGCGAGATTAATCAGCAGGGGCTGGATTTCTACCACCGGCTGTTCGACGCGCTGGCAAGCCACGGCATCACTCCGCATGTCACGATGTTTCACTGGGATCTGCCGGCTGCACTGGAGGACACCGGTGGCTGGCGAGTCAGAGCCACCACCGACGCGTTTGCAGATTATGCCGACACGATCGTCCGGGAATATAGCGACCAAGTGAAGCATTGGATCACCCTCAACGAGATTTTCTGTTTCACTCAGCTCGGCTATGGGCTGGGCACGATGGCCCCGGGCGTCAAGGAGGGCGAGGCCGTGGTCAACCAGGCTTACCATCATGCTTTGATTTGCCACGGCCATGGCGTACGCGCGGTGCGGGAGCACGGCGGGGCGGGAGCGCAGGTGGGCCTCACCGACAATTCCTCCGTGCCGGTGCCCGTGCGGGAGATTGACGAGGATATCGCCGCCGCGCGCGCGCTATTTGTGCGCAAAAATATTCGCGTGCTCGATCCGATCTATCGCGGCCGCTACGACGAGCAGTATCTGGCCGAAGCAGGCACAGCCGCGCCGAAGTTCGAGGAAGCCGATTTTAAGCTGATTTCCCTGCCCACCGATTTTCTCGGGATGAATATCTATTCCGGCAATTTTGTCCGCGCCGGACAGTCCGGAAAAGCGGAGGATGTTCCCTACCCCAGGCACTATCCCGAAGCGGACAGCCCCTGGCTGCATTTGAACGCCCGTGCGATGTACTGGGGGCCAAAACTGGCCGCCGAGACCTACGGCATCGGCCGGATTTACATCACCGAGAACGGCGCCGGCTACGACGACTTGCCGCCCGCGAACGGCGAGGTGCTCGATCTGCACCGCCTCGAATACGTCCGGGCATGCCTGCGCGAGCTGCGCCGCGGCATTGGGGACGGCGCTCCGGTGCGCGGTTACTTCCTGTGGTCCCTGATGGACAATTTCGAATGGGCTGACGGCTACACCCGCCGCTTCGGGGTGGTCTATAACGACTTCACGACGCAGCAGCGGACGCCGAAGATGAGCGCGAAATGGTATAGCGACGTGATCGGGCGCAACCGGCTGGTCTAGTTGGCTCGCCCGATCCCGTAGGCCCGGAAACCGAGCTTGGTCAGCTTCGCCAGATCGAGGACGTTGCGCCCGTCGAAAACAAACGCCGGCTGGGCCATGACGCCGTGGATCTTGGCAAAATCGAGCTGCTTGAATTCGTCCCACTCCGTAACGACGGCGAGCGCGTGGGCGCCTTCGGCCGCCTCATAGGCCGTGCGAGCCACGACCAGGCGCGCGTCGCCTTCGGCCACGCCCAGATCGCGGCGGATTTCCGCGGCCGGCACCTTCGGATCGTAAATCCGCACCTGGGCCTGCTCGGCCAGCAAATCGCGGCAGACCGCGATGGCGGCGGACTCGCGCGTGTCGTTGGTGTCCTTCTTGAATGCGAATCCGAGCACGGCCACCCGTTTGTCGGCGGCCGAATTATAGAGCGCCTTGATGATCCGGCCGGCGAAGCGGCGCTTCTGCCAGTCGTTCATCTTAACGACGCCCTCCCAATACGCGGCCACTTCGGGCAGCGCGAAGTGCTCGCAAAGATAAACGAGGTTCAGAATGTCCTTCTGAAAGCAGGAGCCGCCGAAGCCGACCGATGCCTTCAGAAACTTGGATCCGATCCGCGAGTCGCGGCCGATCGCGTGGGCGACTTCGTCCACGTCCGCTCCGGTCGCCTCGCAAAGCGCCGAAATCGAATTGATCGACGAGATGCGCTGGGCGAGGAAGGCGTTGGCCACGAGCTTCGATAGCTCGGAGGACCAGAGATTCGTCTTGATGATGCGGTCCTGCGGCACCCACCGGGCGTAAACGTCCGCCAGGGTCTGCGCCGCCGCCGCGCCGCTCGGAGTGCGTTCGCTGCCGATCAGCACGCGGTCCGGCGAGAGCAAGTCGGCGACCGCCGTGCCCTCGGCCAGAAACTCGGGGTTGGACAGGACCTCGAACGCGCAGCCGCGCGAATTGGCGGCCAGGATGTCCTTGATCGTCTCCGCCGTCTTGACCGGGATGGTGGATTTCTCGACTATAATTTTAGAGCCGCCGGCGGGGTCGCTTACTTCGGCGATCGTCCGTGCGACCGATTCCACGTAGCGCAGGTCCGCCGCGCGGCCCGCTCCAACCCCGGAGGTCTTGGTCGGCGTGTTCACCGCCACGAAGATCAGATCGGACTCGATGATCGCGCCCCGTACGTCGGTCGAAAAAAACAGATTGCGCCCCCTCGCCTTGCGGACGACTTCGTCCAATCCAGGCTCGTAAATAGGCAAGATGTCCGAGTTCCAAGCCGCGATGCGCGCCGCGCTCATGTCCACCACCTTGACCGTGATATCCGGCGCCTTCAGCGCCATCACGGCCATAGTGGGGCCGCCGACGTAGCCGGCGCCGATGCAGCAAATCTTCATCAATCCGTCAGGCTGGGGTCGGCGCGGCGGCGGGATGACCCCCGTGGCCGAGCAGATCAGGCGAGACGGGCTTGCCGGCGCCCTTCTTCGCGTCGGCGGCGGGACCCGCTGTCTTGGACGCCTCTCCGGGCACGACCGGCGATCGAATCTCCCCAAACTGCAGAATCTCGAGCACATGGCGCCCTTCGATCGTTTCGTGCTCCAGCAGGGCCGCGGCCACCTTGTCGAGCGCTGAGCGACGCTCGGCCAGAATCTGGCGGGTGCGCGCGTGCTGCTCGTCGACAATGCGGTTCATCTCCGCGTCGATCTTGCGGGCGGTCTCTTCCGAGTAATTTTGGTTCCGGGTGATCTCGCGCCCGAGAAATACCGTGTCCTGATTGTCGCCGAAGGCGATGGGGCCCAGATCGCTCATGCCCCAATCGCACACCATGTGGCGCGCGATCGCGGTGATCTGCTTGATGTCGCCGGCCGCGCCGCTCGAAATCTCCCCAAGCACGAGTTCCTCGGCCACACGGCCGCCCAAACCCATGGCGATTTCGTTCAGCATGCGCCGCTTGGCGTGCATGAGCATGTCCTTTTTGGGAATGAACATGGTGCTGCCCAGGCTCCGGCCGCGCGGAATGATGGTCACTTTGTGCACCGGCACCGTCCCATCGTCGAGGACGGCCTGCACGAGCGCATGCCCGGCCTCGTGGTAGGCGATGAGCTTTTTCTCCTCGTCGTCCATCAGGCGGCGGCGTTCGCGCCCGAACTGCACCTTCTCGCGGGCCTCGTCCACGTCGGACATGTCGACCTTCTTCTTGCCGCGGCGGGCGGCAAGCAGGGCGGATTCATTGAGCAGATTGGCCAGCTCGGCTCCGGAAAGCCCCGGAGTGCCGCGGGCGATCACCGCCAGGTCGACGTTCTCGGCCAGGTGGATCTTCTTCGCATGCACGCGCAGGATCTGCTCGCGGCCGGCCATGTCGGGCAGGTCCACAAAGATTTGCCGGTCGAACCGGCCCGGCCGCAGCAGCGCGCTGTCGAGCACGTCGGGACGGTTGGTCGCGGCGATGATGATGACGCCCTCGGTCGTGTCGAAGCCGTCCATTTCCACCAGAAGCGAATTGAGCGTCTGCTCGCGCTCATCGTTGCCGCCGCCCAGGCCGGCGCCGCGCTGGCGCCCAACCGCGTCGATTTCATCGATGAAAACCAGGCAGGGAGCATTCTTGCGCCCCTGTTCGAACATGTCGCGCACGCGCGAAGCGCCGACGCCGACGAACATTTCCACGAAATCCGAGCCGGAAATGCTGAAGAAAGGCACGTCGGCCTCCCCCGCCACGGCCTTGGCCAGGAGGGTCTTGCCCGTGCCCGGAGGTCCCACCATGAGCACGCCCTTCGGCATCCGGCCGCCCATCTTGGTGAATTTCTTCGGATCGCGCAGGAATTCGACCACCTCGGAGATTTCCTCCTTGGCCTCGTCGCATCCGGCCACGTCGGCGAACGTGACCTTGTCGCGTTCGCGGGTCAGCAGCTTGGCGCGGCTTTTGCCGAAATTGAGCGCGCCTCGGCCCGCCTGCCGCAACTGCCGCATCAGGAAAAAATAGAGCAGCCCCATGACGAGCACGACCGGGAGCAGATTCATCAGGACCTGGCCAAAAATCGTGGTCGAATGGGCCTCGACGAACTTGTTCGACTTCTGGAGCTTGTCGTAATTCTGGTCGCCCAAGTGGCCGGTGGCGACAAACGCATCGGTCTTGCCGCCGCGGTCGTTGGTCAGGATCGCCCCAATGGTTTCGCCCTTGATTTGCACCCATCCCGCCTGGCCCGATGAGTCGGGGCTGATCGTGCCGCTCTTGATCTGGCCGGATTGGGTGCGGTCGATCACCTCCTGGATGTTGATGGTCGCGGGCTGCGAGACCGTGCCCGGCCCGTAGCGGAACAGCGCAATCGCCACGAAAACGATCGCTATCCAAATCAGCAAGACCTTGGGAGGGAACCTGTCCGGGGGCAGGTTCTTCAGGGAGCGGCGGGGCTTTTTATTTTCGGGATCGGCCATGATTCGTATTTGCTCAGACCCAGGGTGGACCGTGCATGTTCCTGGAAGCTAAGTCAATAACTTGCGATCGTTTGCGTATCTGATTGGCAGGGTATTATTACCTATTTGCCGCTGGGGGCTCGAACCGCAAGCGATCGTCTCGAATAACGGCGAAACCGTGGGCTCCGAAACTGTGGCGAACGGGCGCGCCGCGTTCGACCGCGGACAGGAGCGCCTCGAACCCCTGGCGCGAAAGATCCCCTCCTGTGCGCTGCGCAAGGATCCACCGGTAAAGCGCGCGCCGGATCACGGCCCGCGGTTCGCCCGCCAGCCGCCTGAGATCGAGCCGGCCCGCGCGGGTCAGCGGCCGCAGCCGATCGACCCGGGCTTCCAGCGCGCGATCGTCTTCCTCAAGCAACTCGCGCGCGCGGGCTGCGCCGGCCACGGCATCGCGTCCCGCCGCCTTGACCCACGCCGGCACGACCCGCCGGCGGAGCCGGTTGCGAAAGTGGCCGCTCCCCGCGTTGCTGGCATCCTCCCGCCAGGACAGGCCCGCGGCGCGCAAAGCTGCGGCGATTTCGGATTTCTTCAAATTCAGCAGCGGGCGCAGGCGGAATTCCCCGGCGGGCGCGGCCTGGACGGGCCGCGGCGCGGCCAATCCGGACGAACCGCTGCCACGCGCAAGCCGCATGAGCAGGGTCTCGGCCACATCGTCCTGGTGATGGCCAAGCCACAGGACCCGGATCCGCCGCTTCCGCATCTCGCGGCCGAAATAGGCGAACCGGGCGTTCCGAGCCAGAGCTTCGCTGGCCGTCTTCGGCGCGTCACCCCAGGCGCCGGCCGTAAAAGCCAAACCGAGAGCGCGGCACGTCCGCCGGCAAAACTCGGCGTCCGCGCGCGCAGCGGCGCCGCGTAGCCGGTGGTTGAAATGCATCGCGCGCAGCCGCGGCCGCCGCTGCGGCCAATGGGCCCACAAAAGGAGCAGGAGAGCGAGCGAATCGGCGCCGCCCGAAAATCCGACGCTCCAGGTCTCGTTTCGAGGCCTGGCGTCAGCCCAGCGCAGCACGGCCGAATGCAGGCGGCCCCGGGGCAAAGCCGTCGCGAGTTTTGCCGCGCCTTCGCGCCACCGGGATGCGGCGTGTTTCACTCGAAAGCCAGGAACGAGCTCCCGAAGTGCGGCGCCAGCGCCGCGGGGATGCGCACGCGCCCGTCGGACCCGAGATTGTTTTCGAGCAGGGCCGCGAGCACGCGCGGCACCGCCAGAGCCGAACCATTGAGCGTGTGCACCCATTCCGGCTTGCCGGTCTCACGGGCGCGGAAGCGGATTTGCGCGCGCCGGGCTTGGAAGGCCTCATAATTGGAACAGCTCGAGACTTCCAGCCAACGGCGCTGTCCGGCGGCCCAGACTTCCAAATCGTATTTTTTCGCCTGGGCGAATCCGAGCTCCCCGCCGCACATGAGCAGCACCCGGTAAGGCAGCTCAAGCTTGCGCAGCAGGCGTTCGGCATCCTCGCGCAGTTTTTCCAGCTCGTCGTAGCTCGTGGCCGGATGCGTCCATTTGAGCAGCTCCACCTTGTCGAACTGGTGCAGCCGGTTGAGACCCCGCACGTCCTTGCCGTAGCTTCCCGCCTCACGGCGGAAGCAGGGCGTATAGGCGCAGCGGAGCACCGGCAAATCGGCTTCGTCAAGGATCTCGTCCCTATAAAAATTCGTCAGCGGCACTTCCGCGGTGGGCACGGCGTAGAGCCGGTCGAGCGCCGCTTCGTACATCTGCCCTTCCTTGTCCGGCAGCTGGCCCGTGGCGGTCGCGCTGGCCGCGTTGACAAAAAGCGGCGGGCTGACCTCGCGGTAACCGGCCCGTCCGTTTTCTTCCAGGAAGAATTGAATCAGCGCGCGCCCGATGCGCGCTCCTTCCCCGACGTAAAACGGAAATCCGGCGCCCGCCACCTTCGCGCCGCGCTCGAAGTCGACCAGCTTGTCGAATCCCGGGATTTCCCAGTGCGGCCGCGCATGCGGCGACGCGGCGGCGACGTCCCCATGGGTGGCGTGCACGACGTTGTCCGCGGGACCGGCTCCCTCGGGCACGCTGGCATGTGGTAAATTGGGCAGCGAGAGCATGGCTTGCCTCCACGGCTCCTCGGCCTCCCGCAGCGCCGCCTCGCGCTCCTTCAGCCGGGCCGAGGCCGCCTTCATCTCCTTGATCCGCTCGTTCCATTCGGGCGAGCCTTTGGCCAGCGCGGTCGTGGCATTGTTGGCCGCCTTGTTATCCGCGCGCAAGCGCTCGACCTCCTGAAGTCGGGCGCGCCAGGCAGCGTCGGCTGCGATCACCGCGTCGAAATCGATCTTCAGGTGCTTTTTCGCGATCGCGGCGCTAACGGCGTCGGGTGATTCGCGTAGAAATTTTGAATCGAGCATGGGAAATTAAGCGGCGCGGGTGCGGAATTGCCGGAAACGCGCGAATACCTCCTTGGCCGAAAGCAGCTTCAGGTTGCCGACCGGTGCCTGAACCACGCAATGGGTGGGAGCGCCCGGCGGATAGGGCCCAAAAAGCAAGGGATCGGTCGGCCCAAAGACCGCCAGAACGCGCACCCCGAGCGCGGCGGCCAGATGCATGGGGCCGCTGTCATTGGTCACGACCCACTCGGAGCGTTGGATGAGGGCCGGAAGCGAGACCAGGCTCGTGTTGCCGGTCAGGTTGAGGAATTGGGCCGCCGGATAAGCGTCGCGGTCCGGCAGGTAATGGTCGCCCGCCCATACAATCTTGCGTCCCCGGTCTTCGCGCAGGAGCAGTTCGGTCAATTGCTTGAATCCACCCCAACGCTTCTCCGGCCGCCGGCTGTCCGGGAACATCAGTACTGGGCGCGCGCCGCCGCGGCCTTCGGCAAACTTGAGGCTGAGCTTCTCCGATTCGCGAAACTTGAGCGAGCCCCGCAGCTCGGGCTCCGCCCCGAGCACCGGGCAAAACTGCAGCAGAATTTCCAGCGCATGGCTGCGCCGGCCAGCCGGCGGCAGCGGCACCTTGCGGTCATAGAAAATGCCCGACCACTCGCGTGCGTCGCTGCGGCCGATCTTGTGGCGCGCCCTCACCCGCGAGGCCATCAGCCCCGTGCGCAGGAGCCCCTGCATGTCGAAAACGTAGTCAAACTTGGTCTTCTTGACGTCCCGCATGAGCCTCAGGAAGCCCTTGGCTCCGGCCGCCCTCTCGAAAACATAAACGCGATCGACCGCTTCGCACACCCGCACCAAGGGGGCGAAGATTTCGCGCGCGATCCAGGAAATGCGCAGGTCGTCGCGCTGGGCCTTGAGCGACGTGGCCACCTGCAGGCCGTGGACAATATCGCCAAGCGACGAGGGTTTGATGATAAGCAGTTCCGTCATGGAGCGCCGGGCGTGCCCGAATTCGTGAAATTATTTGATAAAGTATGAGTTATCCAACCCAATTTTAGAACGGAAGCCCCCCGCGGGAGCCTTCCGCGTTCAGCGTCTTGCAAATTCCGCTAAAAATTCTCGGATGGCTGTTGGCTCATGCGCCCGAGCCGCTGCTGCGAGCCCTTTCGGCCGTGCTCGGCGAGGCGATGCTCGGGCTGGCGTGGCGGAGGCGGCGGCTGATCTTCTCAAACTTGGATCATGCCTTTCCCGACCGGCCGGCCGCCTGGCGGCGCCGGATCGCCCGCGCCAGTTCCCGCCGTTTGATCGAGACGTCGTTTTTGGCGCTCGCAACGCCCTTCCTTTCCGAACGGAGAATTCGCGCGATGGCGTGCCTGGGTCCATCGGTCGAACGATGGGCGCGGGAGCTGGCGGTCCCTCCGCGGCCCGTGGTTTTCGGCACGGTGCATTTCGCGTTATGGGAAAGTCAGACCTGGCTCAAATTTATCTGCCCCGTGCCCCTGCCGGATTTCGGAATCGTCTTCCGGCCCCTGGACGACCCGGCGGTCGATGCCTACGTGAAGCGCAGCCGGGAGCGCTTCGGCATGCGCCTCCTGTCCCGGCGCGGGGGATTTGCCGAGGCGCTGCGCATTCTCCGCGGCCGGGGCTGCGTCGGCGTGCTCATGGACCAAAACGCGGGGATGAACGGGGCGCTGACCACGCTTTTTGGCCGGATAGGCTCCAGCACCGAGCTCCCTGGAGTGCTGGCGGTCAAGTTCGGCGCCGACGTGCGCACGTTCTATCCGCGGCGCACGGACTTTTGGCGGGTTGCATTCGAATCCGATCCGATCGAGCACGACGGCACGGCCGGCGGAATCACCCTGTCCCTCAATCGCTGGCTCGAGTCGAGCCTGGCGCGGGATGACGAACTGTGCGCCTCCTGGCTTTGGGCTCACGATCGCTGGCGGCACCAGGACGAACCCCAGCGGCGCTTCAGGCTCGATTCGAAACGGAGTCTTTTGGATAGCGAACGCCGGGCACGCGGAGGAGCCGAACTTCCAAAAAAACTACGCCTTTGGGTGCGGATGCCCAACTGGCTGGGCGACATCGTCCTGGCTCTTCCGCTCCTGCGGGCCCTGCGCATCGGGCGTCCCGACGCCGAGCTTGTTCTCCTGGCCCACGCCCGGTTTCTTCCGCTGCTCGCAGCCATGGGTGTAGGCGACCGATTGGAGGCGCTGCCCGCGCGAGGTCCGGGGTATTTCGCGCATTTTGGGAAACTGCGCGCGGCCTATCCCGATATTTGGCTCCTCTTGACTCAGTCTTGGCGGAGCGACCTCGAAGCTTGGCTTGCGGGCGCCCCGCAGCGCTTCGGCATCGAACGCCGGGGCCGAAAACGCCCGCTGCTGACTCATGTTTACCGCGTGCCTCCCGATTTCGATGAAAGCCGGCATCATCAATTCGAGCTCTGGAAGAATTTTTTCGGGCACTTCGGGCTGGAGGTTCCACCAGACCTTTCTGCAATCGAGAGTAGCCGATTTCGTGAGAAATCGGCGGAATCACCGATTTCTCACGAAATCGGCTACTCCCCGCGGACGGGCGGCCCGCCCGTCCCTACCCTCATAGGTCTGATACCCGGCTCGGAAAACAATCCGGAAAAACGCTGGCCGATCGAACATTGGCGCCGGCTCATCCTCGCCCTGCCCGGCCGCAACTTCGCAATTTTTGGCACAGCAGGCGACGCGCCGATCGCCGCCGCCGTCGCGGAGGGCGCACCGAGCGACCTCGTGGAGAACCTGGCGGGACGCACCGATCTATCCGTCTTAATGGATCGGTTGCGCGGCTGCCGCCTCCTTGTCACCAATGACACGGGCGGCATGCATCTGGCCAACGCGCTTGGGGTTCCGGTGATCGCGCTTTTCGGCCCGACCAATCCCGTGCGCACAGGACCGATCTTTGCGGCCCCCCGGCTCATCCTCCAACCGCCCGGCTGTCCGCCGACCGGCGGCGCTAGCCTCGCCGCCCTGCCGCCCGAAGCCGTGCTGGCCGCCATCGCGGAAATCGAAGCTTCGCCCGCGTCATGCCGCTCCTGACCGTCGCGGATCTCCGCGCCTATTTCCACACACAAGGCGGGATTGTTCGCGCCGTGGATGGCGTGAGCTTCCATCTGGAGCGCGGCGAGACGCTCGGAATCGTCGGCGAGTCCGGCTCCGGCAAATCCGTCACCTGCTACGCCATCATGGGCCTTTTGCCCCAGCCTGCGGGTCGCATCGCCGGCGGCGCCGTCATGTTCGACGGCCTGGATCTGCTCCGCTGCGCCCCGTCGCAGGTCCGGGCCGTGCGCGGCAAACGCATTGCCATGATCTTCCAGGATCCGATGACCTCGCTCAATCCGTACCTGCGCATTGCCGATCAGCTCGTCGAGCCCCTGCTGATCCATGAAAAAATTTCCAGGCGCGATGCGCTGCGACGAGCGATCGCCGCGCTCGAAACCGTGGGCATCAACGACGCGGCTCGGCGCATTCTTTCCTATCCCCACGAGTTCTCGGGCGGCATGCGCCAGCGCGTGATGATCGCCATGGCGCTGATCACCCGGCCCGAGCTCCTGATCGCCGACGAGCCGACGACCGCGCTGGATGTGACCGTGCAGGCGCAAATCCTCGAGCTGATCAAATCGATGCAGCGCGAACTCGGCATGGCGGTCCTTTTCGTGACCCACGACCTCGGCGTCATTTCGGGGCTGTGCGACCGCGTGCAGGTTATGTACGCGGGTCGCGTGGTGGAAACCGCCCCCACTCGCGACCTTTTTTACAAGGCACGCCATCCCTATACGCGCGCTCTGCAGCGTTCCATTCCCGCGCTGCAACCAAAAGGGAGCGAACTTTACTCCATTCCCGGGATGCCGCCCGATCTGTCCCAGCCGCTTCCGGGCTGCCCTTTCGCGCCGCGCTGCGATTTTGCCGCGGAATTTTGCCGCACGACCGTTCCCGAATTGCGCGAAACCGCACCCGGCCATTCCCACGCCTGCATGCGCGCCCAGGCCGGAGAAATTTAACCGTGTCCGAACCCATCCTCGAAATCCAGGGCCTGAAGGCGCACTTCCCCGTCACCCGTGGCTGGTTGCTCAAGCGCCGGATCGGATCGGTCAAAGCGGTGGACGGCGTTTCGCTCTCGCTGGGCCAAGGCGAGGTGCTCGGGCTGGTAGGCGAATCGGGATGCGGCAAATCGACCCTGGCGCGCGCGGTCATGCAGCTGGCGCCCCGCACCGGCGGCGCGGTGATCCTGAACGGGCGCAATCTTTCCGCGGCCTCCGCGCGGGAGCTGTCGCGGCTGGTGACGATGACGTTGTCGCCCC
>DAISJK010000002.1:0-15379 GCA_036821505.1 Opitutaceae bacterium | reverse complement strand
TATGGCCAAATCTTCCAAAAAAACCGCCCT
This sequence comes from Opitutaceae bacterium, assembly GCA_036821505.1. Lineage (GTDB taxonomy): Bacteria > Verrucomicrobiota > Verrucomicrobiia > Opitutales > Opitutaceae > Palsa-1447. The sequence continues at coordinate 15,349 of DAISJK010000002.1, read as the reverse complement.
GCGCGACAGCATCCTCGCCCGCAAATCCGCCACCAAGCCGATTTCCTTCAGCCTCGACGAGGTGCGCGCCATCGCCCAAACGAACGCGGCGAAGATGGCCGAGGCGGCGAAAAAGAGCGAAAAGGCGCCGAAGCCGGCCGCGGCGAAGGCCCTGCTTACGCTGCAGCAGCCGACCAAGCCGAATCATATAAAGGCCGCTTCGCTCACCGACATTCTCGGCTTCAATCCGAAGAGGCCGAAGGCGGCCGAGGCGGTGGTCGAGCGGGATGTTCCGGAGAAATTCAAGCGCTACTACAAGCTTCTGGTGGATATGCGCGGCCAATTGACCGAGGGCATCGAACGCCACTCGGAAGAGTCGCTCAAGCGTTCGGCCAAGGATGATTCGGGCGATCTCTCCGCTTACGGCCAAAATATGTCCGACGGCGGAATCAACACCTTCGACCGCGACTTCGTGCTCAGCCTGGTTTCGAGCGAACAGGAGGCGTTGTCCGAGATCGAAGCCGCCATCAAGCGGATCCACGAGGGCACTTACGGCATTTGCGAGATCTCCGGCAAACCCATCGGCAAAGAGCGCCTCCTCGCCGTTCCGTTCGCCCGCAATTCCGCCGAGGCGCAGAAGGAGCTGGAGAAAAACCGCTACCGGACTCGCCCCCAATCGGGCATCTTTGGCGAAGTCGGCGAGGAAGGCGGAAAGATGGAAGAGGATTCGGGGGGCGGCGACGAGTGACGCCGCCCGCATGGCCGCCTATCGCCGACTGCTTGTCATAGCCGCGCTTGTCCTGATCCTGGACCAGGCCAGCAAGGCTTGGATCGCGTCGCGGCTTCCGTTCGGAACCTATGGCGAAGCCGCCGGCGCGATCCCGGTCGTTCGCGGATTCTTCTACCTGGTGCACGTCGGCAACACCGGCGCGGCCTGGAGCCTGTTCTCCGGCCGGAGCCTCGCCCTGGCCGTGCTCGCTGCGCTGACGCTTGCCGCGATCTTCATCTGGCGCCATGCGCTTGGACTGCGCGCCGCCGGGGCTCAGATTTGCTTCGGGCTCCTCTGCGGCGGAATCGCCGGCAACCTGATCGACCGCCTCTGGCACGGCCATGTGGTCGACTTCCTCGATTTCCACTTTGGCGGCTATATCTATCCGACCTTCAATCTGGCCGACTCGGCGATCACCGTGGGCGTGGCGCTCTACGTGCTCCTGTCCCTGCGCCCGTCGGAAAAGTAAAGTCAACTACTCCACGTTCGCGATCTGTTCCCGCACGCGCTCTAGCTCGTTTTTGAGCTCGATCACGTGGCGTGAGATCGCGAGGTCGTTCGCCTTGTTGCCGAGGGTGTGCACTTCGCGGCCGATTTCCTGGAGGATGAACTCGGCCTTGCGGCCGATCTCGCCATCGGACTTGAAGAGCGCCGTGAGCTGGTCGAGGTGGCTGCGGCAGCGGGTCAGCTCCTCGCTGATGTCGCAACGGTCCGCGAAGAGCGCGATTTCCCTCAGCACGCGCTCGTCGGCGAGATCAATCTCAAGCCCGGCTTCGCGCAGCCGTTTGAGCAAAAGCTCCCGATAAGCCGGCGTCATGTGCGGCGCGCGGGCGGCGACCGCGTCCAGATGACGCTGCACGAGCGTGAGGCGTGCGAGCAAATCGACGAGCAGGGCCTCGCCCTCCTTGGCCTTCATGATCGCAAATTCGTGCAGCGCCTGGTCGAGCGCGCTTCGCACCGCCGGCCGGGCGGCATCCGGGGAGGGCAGCTCCGACGCGCGCCGCTGCGAACCTGCGATCTGCCACAAAAGTTCCGGACTCGGCTTGAAGGGCACGTCGTTGGCGGCCGCCAGCGCCGCAAGCTGATCCAGGGATGCCGCGACGGCGGCCTTGTCCCAGCTCGCGGCTGCCGCGCCGGGAGCGGCGGCGAATTCAATCCTGACCTGAACCCGACCGCGGGCCGCGCGGAGCCTCACCCGCTCGCCCACTTCGGCTTCAAGCCCGTCCCATCCGGATGGAAGCGCGGTGACAAGGTCAAGGGCACGCCGGTTCACCGCGCTCACCTGCACGGTCACGGCGCCTCCATCGAGCGCCGCCGTCGCGCTCCCGTATCCGGTCATGCTTTTCATTTGGCCAGGAGCCGCGCCGCTTCCTGCACGTCCTTGTCGCCGCGGCCCGAGAGATTCACGACGACGATCTTGTCGGCCGGAAGCGCCCGGGCGCGTTTCATGCCCTCGACCAGGGCGTGCGCGCTTTCCAGAGCCGGAATGATGCCTTCCAAACGCGAACAAAGCTGGAAGGCGTCCAGCACTTCGCCATCGGTCGCGGTGGTGAATTCGATGCGGCCCTTGTCCCCGTACCAGGCAAGCTCCGGCCCCACCGCGGCATAGTCCAGCCCGGCGGACACCGAATGCGTCGGCTCGATCTGGCCGTCGGCGTCCTGCAGGATGAACGTCTTGCAGCCCTGAAGGACCCCGAGGCGCCCGCCGGCGAAACGCGCGGCATGTTCGCCCGGACGGGTGCCGCGGCCGCCGGCCTCGACCCCGATCAGCCGCACGCCGGCGTCGCCGAGGAAATCGTAGAAAAGCCCCATCGCGTTGCTGCCGCCGCCGACGCAGGCCACCAGCTCATCGGGTAGCCGATTCTCATGCGCCAGCATCTGTTCCCTAGCCTCCCGGCCGATCACGCGGTGAAAATCGCGCACCATCATCGGGTAAGGGTGCGCGCCGTAAACCGTGCCGAGAATATAATGGGTGGTGCGGACGTTCGTCACCCAGTCGCGCATGGCCTCGTTGATCGCCTCTTTCAGCGTGCGCTGGCCGGCATCCACGCCGCGCACCTCCGCCCCCATGAGCCGCATGCGGAAGACGTTCAGGGCCTGGCGCCCCATGTCCACGGCGCCCATATACACCACGCACTCCAGCCCGAACTTGGCGCATACCGCCGAGGTGGCCACTCCATGCTGCCCCGCGCCGGTTTCGGCGATGATCCGGCGCTTGCACATTCGCCGGGCGAGGAGCGCCTGGCCGATCGCGTTGTTGATTTTATGCGCGCCGGTATGCAGCAGGTCCTCCCGCTTGAGATAGATTTTCCCTCCGCCGCAGTGGCGGGTGAGACGCTCGGCGAAGTACAAGGGAGTGGGCCTTCCCGCGTATTCTCGCAAATGCAGGCTAAGCTCGGCTTGGAAAGTCGGATCCGACTTGGCGGCCGCATAAGCCTTGTCCAGCTCGGCCAGCGCAGCCATCAGCGTCTCCGGCACGTACGCCCCGCCATAGACGCCGAAATGGCCGGCGGCGTCGGGAAGCCGAACATCCTGTTCTACGGCCGACATGGGAGCGTCGAAACTGCCCCCCCGCGGAGCGTTAGGCAAGTCTCGCCCTACAATGAGATCTTGATCCCTTTGCGCAGGTAGGTGGGAACGTCTAGATCCTGGCCGTCGAAAAGGTTGCGGTCGGTCTTCTCGAAGGAGCCCCGGCTTTCGATCTCGCCGAGGGCGAATTCCTCCTGTTGCGCCCGGGGCGCGGGCGCCCCGGCTTTCGCCACGGCCGGTTCGGGCCTTTCAGCCGGAGGAAGTTCGGACCGCCGCGGGACGTCCGAAGAAAGGGGCGTCTTGCTTTCCGAAGCCTCTGAGGTGGACGGCTTGGCCGCCACAATCCTGTTCCGAGCGGCCGGCCGCCGGGCCGGCACTGCGCGCCCGCCCATGTCGCTCGTGCCCAGCACGCATACCTCGACCCGATTCTGCATCCCTTCGTCGATCACAGCGCCCATGATGACGTGCGAATCGCGGCCGAATTGTTCCGTGACGGCGCTCATGATTTCGTTGACCCTGGGCAGGGCGAGATCGGTGCCTCCGACGATATTCACCAGCAAGCGGTCGGCCTTGCGTGAAAATTCGGGCGTGTGCAGGAGCGGACAGAGTTTGAGGCTTGCGATCGCATCGGCCGCGGCATTCGCACCGGCGCCCTCGCCCAGCCCGAACAGGGTCTTGCCGCCGCGCTGATGGAAGGCCTGCCGGATCGTGGCGAAGTCGATATTGATCAGCCCCGTGCGGAAAAGCATGGCCCAGATCGATTTTACGCCGCGGCCGATCCACTCGTCGGCCCGGGCGAAAGAATCGAGGACGGTCTCATTTTCGCCCCCCTCCTGAAGGAGCACGTCGTTGGGCAGAGGGATGACGGCGTCGCAAACCTGCCGCAGCGCGCGGAGTCCTTCCTCCGCCTGCTTGAGCCGGCGCCCGCCCTCGAAACTGAATGGCAGCGTGACGAAAGCGATGACGAGCGCGCCCTGCTCGGCCGCGATTTCGGCCACGATGGGCGATGCGCCGCCGCCGGTGCCCCCGCCCATTCCGGCTACGAGGAAAACAAGATCGCAGTCCTTAACGATCGCGGCGATCTTTTCGCGATCGGCTTCGGCGGCCTCCCGGCCCAGGTCGGGATCGCCACCGGCGCCGAGCCCGCGGGTGCTCCCCATTCCTATCAGCACCTTGTCCTGCACGGGCGAACTCGAGAGCGCCTGATGATCGGTGTTGACCACCGCGAGCTGCAGGCGGTCGAGGTTTTCCATCTTAAGGCGGTCCACGGCGTTCGATCCCGCGCCGCCGACGCCGACCAGCTTGATCGCGACGTTGCGGTCCGCCAGCAGTTGGTGTTCGAGAGGAAGTTCGTTCAGGTTCATGTCTGGGCGAACAAACGGGTGACGCCGCGGAGGAATCCACCGCGCGGCTTCCCGGCCGCGGATTCGCCCTGGCCGCTCAAGGCGTAGTAGAGAAGCCCGAGAGCGGTGTGGTAGCCCGGATCGCGGAGATTTTCCGAGATCCAGGAGGGCGCTTCACCGAGATGGGCCGGCACTCCGAAAACCCGGGAGGCGCATTCGGCGATGCCCGGCAGCTTGGCCGTGCCTCCGGTCAGGACGACACCCCCTGGACACGTTTCCGGCGAATAGTCGGGCCCGAGTTTCCTGCGCACCACATCGAACAACTCCCAGGTGCGGGCGGCCGTGATCTGCTCAATCGCCACGCGTGGAAACGGCCGGTCGCCGATCGCGTAATTGCCGTCGAGCCACACCTTCTCGCTCTTGTCGCGCGTTTGCGCGAGAGCGCGGCCGTGGCGCAGCTTGAGTTTCTCCGCCTGGTCTTCGGTCAGGCGCAACCCCAAGCTCAGATCGTTGGTCAAATGAGCCCCGCCCGCCGCGAGCACGCCGGTGACATAGGGACCTCCGTCGCGGTAGAGGACAAAATCGGTCGTGCCCGCGCCGATGTCGATCGCGAGCACGCCGTGCTGGCGTTCCTCGGCGGTTGTCACCATGTGACCCGAAGCCAGCCCGGAAAGGACCAGCTCGCGCACCTGGAGGTTGAATCCTCGGATGACATGCAAGTGGTCGGCCAGGCGCTGCTCCAGGCCATGCACCGTCCAATAGCCGACTTCGATCCGCTGCCCGACCAGGTTTTGCGGGGAAGCCGGCACGAGGCGGCCGTCCACGCGGAACGGCCGCCGCAGGTGGCGCACCACCATCCGTCCCGCGGGCAATTCCTTGGCACGGGCCAATTCGCAAACCGTGCGGATATCGTCCCGGTCAATCATGTTGTCGGCCGCCTTCACATTGACCGTCGCCTCGTTGTAGAAGCCTTCGAGATGACCGCCCGTTTGCGCCAGATAGACGTACTCCATCCGTTCGCCGGCCTCGCGTTCCGCCTGTTCCAACGCGCTATGCGTGCAGTCGCTGGCCGCCTTGAAGTCGACCACCGTGCCCTTGAGGACGCCTTGGGACGGGCATTCGCCGCGGCCGATGATGGCCAATTCGCGGCCGTTGTATTCGCCGACGAGGGCGACGATCTTGGAGGTGCCGATTTCGACGGCGCCAATTAAAGTGTGACCTGAATTCATTGGTAAGAAGAGCCCGCCACGCGTTCGAACGAAACCGGCACCTGGGGCCCGAGCGAAAGATTCACCTCGCGCACCGGCTGATCCGGCCGAGCCCGCGCGGCGTCCAGCACGAGGTCGAGGCGGCCCAATTGCCGGTCAAAATCCTCCTGCGCGCCAAACACGATCTTGAGCCCCCCAACGGCCCGCACCTCGATCTCCCCGTCGGATTGCAGCCGGGCCAGGGATATCACCCGCCAGGTTCGATAGAGTGGCTCCGCGTCAAGCTTGGCCCTCGCCAAGAGATCGGCGGCCGTCTCCATGCCCTCGATCGGCGCGAAGCCCGCGCCCCGGCGCGCGAGAGCCACCCCGTCGAGCCAGGGCAGAGAACCGACCATGGCCTGATCGTAGCCTTGGCCTTGATAGACGACGCCGTCTCGCGCCACCAGGAATGGCTTCGGCTCGCCCCCGCCCACTTGGGCCAGGAGCCGCGCCACGGGAGTCCGCTCCGAGATGCGCACGGTCAGCGTCGATGGAAAGTGACGGATGATCGCGACCGAACTCACCTGGCCTCCGGCCAATACTCGGTCGTGCAACTGTCCCAAATCGAGTCCCATCAGGGTCGCGACGCGGGGCAGCCCCAGCGTGCGGACCAGCCAGGGCTGATCGAGCACGCCATCGGTCTCAAGCCTGACCTCGCGAATGGGCTCGCCCTGGGCGCCTGCGGGCAGGTCCCGTCCGTCGCCGCGCACGGCCGCAAAAACCTGCCAGGCGCCCCAGCACACGGCCGCCATCGCCGCGACCGCGGCTCCCGAACGCGCCAGCTTCGCAGCCAGACGCCGCCTGCCTTCGCTCGACATTGCGCGCGGCTTGACCCGCTGGGGAATGTCTCTCCAGCTGCGCGCGACCGGCAGACTGACTGTGTCCTTGCTCATGTGCGGATGGGATGAGGCGCCGCCGCGTAAAAACGCCGCAACGCAGGCGAAATCAATTCACGAACCAAGGCCTCGAAATCCAAGCCCGCGCAGCGAGCGCTCATCGGCAGCAAGCTGGTTTCCTTCATGCCAGGCAGCGTGTTGATTTCCAGCAAAAAAGGATCCCCTTTGGGCGAAAGGATGAAATCCACCCGCGCGTAGTCCCGGCAGCCGCACGCGGCAAACGCCGACTCGGCCGCGCGCTGGACCGCCGCGGTCGCCACGGGCCCGATAGGCGCCGGCGCGTGGTACTCGGTCATGCCCTTCGTGTACTTGCTCGCATAGTCATAGACGCCGGAGTGCGGCCGGATCTCCACCACCCCAAGCGCTCGTCCGCCAAGGATGCCGATCGAAAGTTCCCGGCCGCGGATGCGCCGCTCGGCCATCCAGGTCCCGCGTGTGATGCGGGTGAGCGCGGCCGAGATTTCATTGCGGCCGATCGGAAGCGCCAATCCGACGCTGCTGCCCTCGGCGTTGGGCTTAATCACGACCTCCTCGCCCAGGCGGGTGGCCAGCTCATCGGCCGACGGCGCGTTGCCGGCGGAAAAAAGGATGCTTTCGGCCGTGCGCACGCCCCGGGCGGACGCGGCGGCCTTGGCGCGCGTCTTGTCCATGGCGAGCTCGCTCGATGCGGCGTCGCATCCGGCGTAATGGACGCCCGCGGCGTCCAGGAGGCGTTGCATCCCGCCGTCCTCGCCAAAAGTGCCGTGCAGAGTCGAGAACACCACATGGCGGGCGGGATCGAGCTCCTCCGGCAGGGCGTCGGCATCGATTGCGAACAATTGGGTGGGAAAAGCGCGGGCCAAGGCCAGGGCGCAGGCCCGGCCCGAGCCGAGCGAGATTTCGCGCTCGGCCGACGTGCCCCCGGCGAAAACAGCGATGATCGGCGAGCTGTTCATAGGACGTCCCGCCACTCCTTCCCGTAGAGCAGCACCTCGGGCTCCAGCTCGACTCCTTTGACCTGCCTCACGCGGACGCGCACACGGCGGACGAGCTCGATCACATCCGCGCCCGTGGCGTCCCCCCGGTTCACGATGAAGTTCGCGTGCACGGACGAAATCTCGGCTCCCCCCGCGCGCTCTCCCCGGAGCCCGCATTCGTCGATCAGGCGGCCGGCGGAGGCGCCGGGCGGGTTCTTGAAAATGCATCCCGCACTGGGTTCTCGCGGCTGGGTTTCGTGCCGCTTGCGGCGATAGACATCCAACTGCCGGCCGATCGTTTCGGTTTCGGCCGGCACCGGCGGCTTCAGCAGGGCGCCGAGCGCGGTTGCCGAGCGCAGTTCCGCGCAGTGGCGATAGTCCACGTGCATATCCGCCTTGCGCAGGGTCTTTTCATTCCCGTCCCAATCCATGACCTGGACCTCTTCGACAAGGTCGAAGATCCATCCGCCCATGGCGCCCGCGTTCATTCGCAGGGCGCCGCCCACGCTGCCCGGAATGCCTTCGAGGAATTCGAAGCCTCCCATCCCCGCTTTTGCCGCCAGGCCGCAAAGCTGCTTCAAGCGCAGCCCCGCGCCGACCCAAATCCTGCCGTCGTCGCGCAGCTCGAATCGCGACCAGGCCGGCCCGCCGAGCGAGAGCACCAAGGCGTCCACGCCTTCGTCGGGCACAACCAGATTCGAGCCGCGGCCCAGCATAAGAACCGGAACGCCATTTTCGGCGGCGGCGAGCAGCAGCGCGCGCAGATCGGCTACATCGGCCGGCTCCGCATAAAGCCGCGCGGCGCCCCCGACGCGCAGCGTGGTGCGCGTCGCCAGCGGCTCCTCTCGGCGCAGTTTGGCGCCGGGGGAAAGCCTGGATTGCCATGCGGCGGCCAGCGCATCCCATCGCCCGCTCCGTAACGCGTCGGAGCGCAGCGTCTCTATCCAGGCCCGCGCCTTGCGATCGATGTCGCCCGCTCCGACGAAGGCCACCAGGTCGCCCCGGCGGACGCCGCGGGAAAGCGCGCGGAAAAATTCCGCGTCGCTGCCGGGAAAGTAGCTCACGCTCCCCTCCGGGGCGGCCTTGGCCATCTCGGCGTAGATGTCGGCCGAAGTTCCTCCCGCGACCGGCGCCTCGCCCGCGGGATAGACATCCAGAAGGTGCACCCGATCGGCCAGGGCCAGAGCCGCCGCGAATTCCGACTTGAATTGCGCCGTGCGGCTGAAGCGGTGCGGCTGGAAAACCGCTACCAATCGGCCGTCGCCGACTCGGGTGCGCAGGCTCGCAAGCAGCGCCCGAATCTCAGCCGGATGATGCGCGTAATCCTCGATCACGGTCACGCCGTCCTCCGATCGCAGGATCGCCTGGCGGCGGCGCACGCCGGGAAATTCGGCGAGCGAACGCGAGGACGGCTCCGCCCCCATGAGGCACGCGGCCGCCAGCGCGGCCGATGCGTTGGATGCATTGAAGTCGCCGCGGGCGCGCACCGTGGCCGAGGCGAAAGGAAAAGCGCCGCCTAGCCGCAGCGTCATCCCGCGGTCGGATTCGGATGAGATCTCGAAGGAAAAGGCCGCGCTCCGTCCAAATGTGAACACGTCCGCCTTCACAGCGGGATTGCCGGCCTGGCGCAGCGAGCGCGAACAGGCGTCGCTCACCAGCAGGGCGCGGCGGGTGCGGGCGAAGAGCGCGACGAATGCGGCCTCGAGGTCGTCCGGCCGCCGGTAGCGGTCGGGATGGTCCCAATCGAGATTGACCGCGACGGTGATCTCCGGCTCGAACCGGTCGATCGTGCCGTCGCTCTCGTCGATTTCCGCAACCACCCATTCGTTCGAGCCGATTCGCGCGGGAGCAACGGTGTCGTCGTTGAAAAGTCCGCCCAGGAGATAGCCCGCGGGCGCGCCGGAATGCCGCAAGGCCGAGATCAGCATGGCCGTAGTCGTGGTCTTTCCGTGGGAGCCGCAGACCGCGACCAATTTGCGGTCTCGAATGGCCTCGGCCAGGACGTCGCCGCGGCGCATGACGCAAAATCCGCGCGCGACCGCGGCGGCAAAAGCGGGATGATTGCGCGCGATGGCCGAGGAAACGGCCACGAGATCGCAGGCGCGCGGCAGCGGCGCGATCGGGACGCCTTCACGGACGAGCGCCGCGCGTGTCTCTTCTGTGAGCGCGTCGTCCTCGCCGCTCACATCATAGCCCATTTGCTTCAGGTAGATCGCGAGCGGCGCCATGCCGGCCCCTCCCGCGCCCAGGCAATGGATGCGGCGCACGTCTCGACCGAAAAGCTGGGGCGGCGCGGCGGGTCTCACGGCGTGCGGTCCGGCTGCATGGGTCAGTTCGCGGCCGACGGAGGCGAAAGGGGCCAGGCGGGCGCCTCGGTCCAACGCAGCGACACCGATTCGCAACGCGCGATCGCCTCCAAGTCGCGCAGCATCAGATCCAGCGAGTTGACGCGGTCCATTCGGCGCAGGTTGCCGCGGAATTTCCGCAGCAGCCAATCGTTGAAGATCGCGTCGAGCACTTCCGCCTGAAGGCTGCCGAGCATCGACTGGTCCACGACCAGCCCGCCGCCCTGCCGCTCGAAAAAGTCCGCATTGGCCCTTTGGTGGTCGTCGGCCGCGTGCGGATAGGGCACGAGAATGGCCGGCGTCTCGCACCTCACGAGCTCCGCCAGCGTGCCCGCTCCAGCCCGTGAAACCACGAGGTCCGCGGCGGACAAAAGCTCCCCCACTTTGTCGCAGAAGGGCATGAACAACGCCCGGACCGGAACACCGGCCTTGGTGAGCAAATGACGCGTCTGCGGCTCGCCTTTCCCCAGACCGGACACGCAGCAGACCTGGACGCCCTCGGCCGCGAGCGACGGGAGATGATCCCGCGCCCACTCATTCAGGACCGAGGCGCCTTGGCTGCCGCCGAGAACGGCCAGCATCTTTTGATTGGGGTCCAAGCCGAGGGCGGCCCGGGCCGCCGCCGCGGGTTGCCGGACGATCTCGCGGCGCACGGGCAGGCCGATGTGGCGGGTCACGGTCGCGCTGACGCTGCCGACGCGCACCCCTAGCGGCAGGTAAAGGCGGGCGGTGAACCGTCCGAAGACGCGGATGGCCATACCAGGTATGCGATTGGATTCGTGCAGCGCGACCGGCACCCCGCGCATCCGGCCGGCCAACACGACAGGCGCCGAGGTGAACCCGCCAAAGCCGACAATAGCATCCGGCTTGATCCGACGCAGTGCCCGCCAACAGAACAGCGCCGCCCGCGCCTGGGAGAAGAAAAAGCGCGCCAATGCGAGCGGTCGCCAGGAAAAGCCAGTCCCGGGCATCCGCTCCCAATTAAGCTGAGGGTATTTTTCAATCAGGCGCGCATCCACTTTTTTGTGGCTGATGAAGAGGGTTACCGCGTGCCCGCGGACCAGAAGCCCTTCGGCCAGGGAAATGCCGGGCGAGAGATGCCCGCCGGTGCCTCCGCAGGAAATGAGGAACCGGCTCATGCCGCTTGCTCCTGTTCAGACCAGAATCGCGCCGGCAGCGCGGCCCGCCCCCAGGTGCGTTGATTGTTCACAAGAATGCCGAGCAACAGGCCCATCAGCATGAGATTGGAGAGCCCGGCGCTGATGAAGGGCAGCGACATCCCCTTGGTAGGAAGCAAACCGGTGACCACACCGAGGTTGATGATCGCCTGCAGGCAGATGAGCAGCAGGCATCCGGCGGCGAGCAGGAACTGAAAAAGGTTGGGCGCCCGGCGCAGGTGGACGAGCCCGGCGCCGAACATGAGGGCGAAGACCGCGACCACGCCAAGGGTGAAGCCCAGGCCCAGTTCCTCGCCGATGACGGCGCCGATGAAATCGTTTTGCGCCTCGGGCAGGAAATTGAGCTGCTGGCGCCCCTGCCCGAGCCCCACGCCGTTGACGCCGCCCGCGGCGAAAGCCGCCATCGATTGATAGACCTGGTAGGCGCCCTTCTCCTTGTTCGCCTCGACGTCGAGGAAGGCCGTGAAGCGATGAAGCCGATTGGGCATGAGCGCGACCACCGTCGCAAAGATGCACGCCACCGCGACGACCGTGGGCAACGTGTATCGCCAGCGCGCGCCGGCGAGGACGATCAAGATCATGCCCACCATGACCGTCAGGGCCGCCGTGCCCAAATCGGGCTCCTTCAAGATCAGGACGGCGAACGCCGCCACGATCCCGAGCGGCAGGAGAAACCCGCGCTTAAAATCTCCGATCTTCGTCTGATTGCGGGCCAGGGTGTGCGCCAGGCAAAAAACCATGCCCAACTTGGCGAACTCGGAAACCTGAATCCGAAACGCGCCGCCGCCGATCCAGCGCCTGCTGCCCTTGACCGCGATCCCGATGCCGGGAACGAGAACGAGCAGCAGGAGAAAAATCAGCGCGCCGCCGATCCACCAGACGTAGCGCCTCAAGTAGTCGAGATCGAGCCGGCTGGCGACGAAACAAAGCGCCGCCGCCGCCGCCACACCCGCGAGCTGCTTGTCGATATAATAGTAAGGATCCTGTCTGAGCGAAGCGCTTGCGCTAAATAGAACGATTAGGCCGAGGACCGTGAGCCCCGCCGCGCAGACGACAATAAGCGTCACCGGGTTTGCCGCGAAGGCGGCGCGCCGGATGTCTCGGGAGGTCGTCGGTGAAAGGCTCACGATTTTGGCGGGGCGGAGTCGTCAACTTTAAGCACCGGCGCCGAGTTGGCGTCGGGGCTCGGCTTGAGCCCGGAATCGAGGTCCTGGCCGAGCGGGGGCGGCGTGGGAGCCTGCTCGGAGGAGGAGGCGCCCGCTCCGTTGGGCGGTCCGCTCCGCGGCGCCGGAGATGGGGACCCATGCGCCAATCCCCCGTGACCCCCGGGGATGATCAGCACCTGTCCCGGGTGGATCTTCTGCGGATCGGAAATATTGTTGGCCGTGGCTATGGTTCCGACGCGCACGTTATATTTACGCGCGATCGCTCCGAGCGTCTCCCCGGGCTTGACGACGTATTTCACCGTCTGGCCCGATGGGGGCGCGGCGGCCACCGCGGCCGCGCGGAAGGGTTCCGTATCGTTTCCGATCGCGGGGGCGTTGGTGGGCGTGGCGCCGGGAATGATCAGTTTCTCTCCAGGAAAGAGCGTGGCGCCGGGCCTCAGGCGATTGGCTTCCACAAGGGTCGAAATCTTGAGGTGGTTCTTTTTCGCGATGGTCCAAAGGCTGTCGCCCCTGCCGACCACGTAGGTGCTGGCGGGCGTGACGTTCGCCACAGGCTGCGCTTCCAACGCGGCGGCGGCCGTCGTTCCCGGCCGGGTCGGGTTGAATAAGATGGCTCCCGTGCTCGCCGCCGAAACGGAATCGGATGCGACCGGGTTCAGCCCCGCGGGCGCGTCGGCCGCCGGCGCGGCCGGAGCGTTGGAGGATGCGTTCGGCACGGTGATGGCCGGAGGCGGCTCGGTGCTGAGCGGAGCATCCGTCGGAGACGGCGCCGGCTTGTCTGGCTTGCTCTGCGCCAAGCTCGAGCTGCAGCCCGGATTGGCGAAGATGAGGATGAGCGCGAGGGCATGCAGGCCCGCGACGATTCCGCAAATTTTAAGTATTTTCATGGGGTGATTGTTGGTGAGTTGAGCTGGTTAAGGCAATGAAGGTCTCGGACATGCCGTTCAAATTGATCGCCTCGATCCTCGTAGCCGCGAAACTGATCGAAACTGGCGAAGCCGGGACTGAGTAATACGTGATCGCCGGAAACCGCCGCGTCCGCCGCACGCCGCACGGCCTCGCCGAGGTCGGGACATGGGTGCGCGGGCACGCCGGCGCTCGCGCAGAGCTCGGCCAGCGCCGGCCCCGTCTCTCCGATCAGGAAAATCTGTTTTACGCGGGGCGCGATGCGGCGCACGAATCCCGCCAGGTCGCCGCCCTTCGACTTGCCGCCGGCGATCAGGTGAACGGGCGCCGAGAATCGGCCGAGAGCCGCCTCGACGGCATGAAAATTGGTCGCCTTGGAATCGTTCCAATAGGTGACGCCGTCCACTTCCGCCACCCGCGCCAATCGATGCCGCCCGAGATGGAATGAACGCGCCGCGGCGCGAAGCGCTTCCTCGCCCCGGCCGCTCGCGCGCCACCAAGCGGCCGCGAGAACGAAGTTTTCACGCTGGGGATAATCGGCGAAAACAGTGCCCGCCAAAGCCGGATCGGCGGGAAGGTTTTCAGTTTCGACGTAGCCGAATTCGTAAGAATTCGGAGATTCTCCAAATACGCCCGCACCGAAGACCCCGCGAACACCGCGCCGGCCCGCGCCGCGAGCCGGGCCTTTGCCTGGAAATAGGCCGGCATGCCCTGATGCCGTTCCAGGTGATCCTCCGCAAAATTGGTCCAAATCACCGCATCCGCGCGAAAATGCCGGAGCGTTTCAGCCTGGAAGGAGCTGACTTCGCAGATCGCGATCGCATCCACCGCGCCGCCGTCGGTTTCCGTCACCAGCCGCGAGAAAGGATGCCCGATGTTGCCGGCGGCGCAGGCCGAGCCGCCGCTTTCCCGCAAGGCGTGCGCCAGGAATTCCGTCAGGGTCGTCTTCCCGTTCGTGCCCGTGATCGCGACGATCCGGCCGCGCCAGAAAAGGGACGCGAAATCGATCTCGCCCAGACACAGCGCGCCGCCCGCCCGCGCCGCGGCGAGCCAGGGATGGTCCGGCACAAAGCCTGGAGAGAAGACAACCAGCCCGTGCAGCCGCGCCTCGCCGGCCCCAAATTTCCGACGGGCGGCCTCCCCTGCTCCGTTCTCGTCGTAGATAGTCGCGGAGGCTCCAAGCTTGCGAACAAGCTCCGCCGCCGCGCGGCCGCTCGTTCCGCCGCCGAACACGGCGACGGGCCGGGCCAGAAGCGGCTTTAGGAAATCTGGAACGGCGAGCGGCATGGTCTTCAACGGAGCTTCAACGTGCCCAGGCCGGCCAGGGCAAAGATAAGCGACAGGATCCAGAAACGCAGCACCACCTTCGTTTCCGGCCAGCCTTTCTTTTGAAAATGGTGATGAATGGGCGCCATCAGAAATACGCGGCGGCCCACCCCGCAGCGCCTCCGGGTGATCTTGAAACACGAAACCTGGATCACGACCGACAGCGCCTCCCAGACAAACACGCCTCCGACGATGACGAGGGTGAACGGCTGGTGCACCATGAACGCGATCACGCCCAGCAGCCCTCCAAGGGCAAGCGATCCCGTGTCGCCCATGAACACTTCGGCCGGGTAGGAATTGTACCAGAGAAACGCCAGGCAGGCTCCGACCAGGGAGCCGCAGACCACCGTGAGTTCGCCGACCCCGGGCACGTAGCTGATCAGCAAATAGTCGGCTATCTTGATGTTGCTCGCGGCGTACGCCATGATGCCATAGACGAGCGCAACGGTGATCGTGCATCCGGCGGCGAGCCCGTCGAGCCCGTCGGTCAGATTGATCGCATTCGAAAATCCGACGATCCACAGATAGACAAATACGAACAGGACGGCGATCGGAAGGCTCGCCACCATGGGATGCTTGACGAAAGGCACCCACAGCTCCCGGATGCGCGCATGGCTCTCGGGGCGCCAAAGCAGGACCGCCAGCGCGACCGCGGTGATGAGGGTCTGCCAGAGAATCTTCTCCCACGATGAAATACCGTCGCGGCTCT
>DAISJK010000001.1:11890-23809 GCA_036821505.1 Opitutaceae bacterium | reverse complement strand
AGTCATTTCGGTCAATACGGGTCCGTCACCGACGTTTATGTCGCCATGGATCGCATGACCGGCCGTCCGCGCGGTTTCGCGTTCGTCACCATGGGCACGCCCGAGGAATCCAAGGTCGCGGCTGAAAAAGTCAACGGCACCGAACTCGGCGGCCGGCAACTGACGGTCAACGAGGCCCGTCCGAAGGAAGACCGCGCTCCTGGCGGCTTTGGCGGCGGTGGTGGCGGCGGCGGCGGTCGTGGGTTCGGCGGCGGCGGCGGTGGTCGCGGTGGCGATCGCGGTCGCGGCGAGCGCCGATACTAAGCGCTTTCCTTTCACGATCCAATCAAGGGACGGAGTTCACAGCTCCGTCCTTTTTCATTTTCAACAGCCTGCGAGTGTCCTCCGCGCTTGAAAGTCACTTCTCGGCCCTGAGCGCCTGCACCCTCTGCCCGAGGATGCTCAAGCCCGTGGTGGTGGGGCGCCCGATCTCAAGCCGCATTCTGCTCGTCGGCCAGGCTCCCGGCGACAAAGAGCCCAAGCTCGGACGGCCATTCGCCTGGACCGCTGGGCGCACTCTTTTCAAATGGTTCACCGAGGCGGTCGGCTGGAGCGAAGAGGAGGTCCGCGGCCGCATTTATTTTGCCGCCGTGTGCCGTTGTTTTCCCGGCAAGCGCCCGGAAGGCGGCGACCGCGTGCCGGCTCCCCAGGAAATCGAAAACTGCTCCCGTTGGCTCAAGCGCGAGGTCGAGATCCTGCGTCCCTCTCTGGTGCTCCCCGTCGGCAAACTCGCCATAACGCAATTCCTTCCGCCGGCGTCCCTGAACGATATGATCGGGAAAGCTTTTCGCATCACCTATCACGGGCACGCCGCCGATTGCATCCCCTTGCCGCATCCCTCGGGAGCCTCTCCCTGGCACCGCATGGAACCCGGCAAGACACTCCTGCGCCGCGCCCTCGCTCTCCTGGCCGCGCACGATGCGGTCAGAATGGGTTAATTTCCTCTTTCCGAACGGCCCTTTTCGCCTTTGGCTGGACCTCTCGCCATGTTTTCGCCTCGGATATGCATCCCGGTTTTCTTTCTGGCGCTTCCCGTCGCCGTTTTCGCGCAACGGGAGAAGCTTCCGTTCGACGATCTCCAATTCGTGCAGAAGAACTGGCCCCAAGCGAAAAAGACCGACACCAGCATCCGCTATGTGATCGAGAGGGAAGGGTACGGACTTCCGCCCAAGCCGGGCGACATGGTATCGGTGCTCTATGTCGGACGTCTTCTCGACGGCACTCTATTCGATAAGAACCAGGACAAGAATCACCCATTCACCTTTCGAGTGGGACGCGAAAAGGTGATCCGAGGTTGGGATGAGATATTGCCCATGATGCGTCCGGGAGAAAAGCGCCTCGTGATCATTCCCTCGGAGCTCGCCTACGGCACCCGCGGCTATATCCCGAGCATTCCGCGCGACGCCACGCTGGTTTTCGAAATCGAACTGCTGAAGGTGGATCGCGAGGAATAGAGCCATGCGGCTGGGGCCGTACACGCTTTCATCCAACCTTTTTCTGTCGCCCCTGGCGGGCTATACGAACCTGCCGATGCGGCTGACGGTCCGCGAGGTCGGCGGACTCGGCTGGGCAACGACTGACCTGATTCATGCGCGCTCGCTCATCGAGCGCAATCCGATGGCGCTTCGGCTCGCGGCGACCTGTCCGGCCGACCGGCCGCTGGCCATCCAGATTTTTGGCAGCGTGCCGGAGGAAATGCGCGACGCCGCGGTGATCTGCCAGGAGCTCGGCGCACAGGCGGTCGACATCAACATGGGGTGCCCCGTGCGCAAAGTGACCAAGATCGGCGGAGGCTCAGCCATGATGACCGAACTGGCCCGCACCGCCGATCTGGTGCGCGGTATGGCGCAAGCCGTGAGGATTCCCATCACGGCCAAGATGCGCCTGGGTTGGGATCAGGAAAATCTCACCGCTCCCGAACTCGCCCGCGCTTTGGAGGATGCCGGAGTCTCGGCCATCTTCGTCCATGGCCGCACTCGGGCCCAGGGATTTTCCGGCGCGGTCAACCTGGCCGGCATTCGGGCCGTGGTCGAGTCCGTCCGCTCGGTGCCGGTCATTGGGAACGGCGATATCACGACGCCCGAGGCGGCGGTCCGCATGATCGAGGCCACCGGATGCGCCGGCGTCAGCATGGGCCGCGGAGCGTTCTACGACCCCTGGATCTTTCGCCGCACGGAGCACTATCTGCGCACGCGCGAACTTCTGCCCGAGCCTGAATTCACGGAGCGGATCCGGGTCCTCCGCCGCCATTTCGACCACTATGTCGCGTTCTATGGCGAGGCCCATGGAGCCCGGCTGTTCCGCAAAGTCGCGCCCTGGTACGCGAAACGCTTCGGGCCGGCCAAGCCTTTCAAGCGGGCCGTGCTCGCGATCACCTGCCGGGCGGATTTCGAAGCCGCGCTGGCCGAATACATCGCGTGGCGCATGCAGTATTGCGACCCGCGCGGCGAGTTGCTGCCCAAGTTTCAGCCCGCGCCGTTGACGGCTTCTTTCCTGCGCGAGGACGACGATCCGTCCGAGCGGAACGCAATCCCGGTGCCACGCGGTCCGGTTGAAGTTTGGTAGGGGTACGGTTTGGCCCCATTTGCATTCCTGTTGAGATTTTCCGCCTCTAATCTACTCTGCTGTCGTTTATGAAACGATTGCCAGCCGTTGCCGCCCTGCTTTGCGCCGTTTGCCTTTCATCCGGGTGCCATCTTTTTCATAAGAAGAAGGCCGATCAAACGCCCAAGGATAACCCGAATATCGCCATCCAGGTCGAGGCGGAGTTTCGGCAGCGCTGGGTCGACAAGCGGACGGGCGAACTGACCGATCAAGGCATGAACGCGGATCAGGCTCGCGCGCAGGCCTTGGCGGAATTCCGCCAAAAATACAGCGCGACTTCTGCCGCCCAAGCGCCCTAGGCGCTGCGCCGAAGCCTCAGCGAACGAGCGACGTGCGCATCCGGCGCAGCGCCTCGGCGAGAGTCGAGCGCGGGCAGCCAAAATTGAGCCTTACGGCCCGGCCGGGCGGCGCTCCGAACTGGGCTCCGTCGCTCACACCCACCCCGTGGGCCTCAAAATGGGCCGTCGGATCGGGAAGGCCGAGCCCCTCGACATTGAGCCATGCAAGGTAGGTCGCTTCGATGGGGGCTTCCACGCGAATTCCGGGCAGATCCCGGGCGATGGAAGCGATGAGGAAATCCCGATTGCCGCGAAGGTAGGCGAGCAGAGCCTGGCGCCAGGGCTCGCAATCGCGGTAGGCGGCTTCGCAAGCCGCGTAGCCGAGCGCGTTGACCTCGGCCACGATGCCGGCGCAGGCGCGCGTCAATTGCGCGCGCAACCCCGCGTTGGCAACGATGGCGAACGACGTTCCCAGGCCGGGAAGATTGTAAGTCTTGCTCGGCGCCATATAAGTGATCAGCAGGGATTCCAGGCCGGCCCCCGCTCCCGCCAGCGCCGTGGGCACGTGGCGCCGCTCGGCGTCGAGAATCAGGTCGCAGTGGATCTCGTCCGAGCAAAGCAGGATTTTGCGGCGCGTGCAAAACTCCGCCAGCCGCGCCAGTTCCTCGGTCGTCCAAACCCGCGCCACCGGATTATGGGGATGGCAGAAGAGAAGAATCTTAGACCGGGGCGTCGCGGCGCGTTCCAGCGCTTGCCAGTCGATCTCCCAGCGTCCCGGACCGTCCGGCGAGCTACTGAGCGCGAGCGGAACCTGCACGGTGGTGCGTCCCCGATTTCGCGGTGCGCCGATGAAGGGAGGATAGACCGGCGTCAGGCAGAGCACCTCGTCTCCGGGCCGGGTGAACGCGTCCACCGTGACGTTGAGCCCGCAGACGAGGCCCGGCAGCCAAACCAGCCACGCGGGGTCGATCCGCCACCCATAACGCGTTTCCAGCGCGCCGACCACCGCGTCCACGGTCGGCTTCGTCGGCCTGGCGTAGCCGAAGATTCCGTGGTCCACCCGGCGTCGCAGCGCCTCGAGCACGGCGGGCGGAGCGGCGAAATCCATGTCGGCGACCCACATGGGAAGGACGTCGCGCCCCTGGTACCGCTGCCATTTTTGGGAGTCGGTGCCGCGGCGTTCGAGGGCTGTGTCGAAATCGAACTCGGCCATGCGAGCCACCCAAAGGCCAAAAGGGGACCGCGGAAAGCTCAAAGGCAGTCATACACGCCCGCCGCGAAGGATTTTCACAGATGTGCTGTCACACTGGGGCAGGATGAGCCGGTGGAGAGCCGAGGCGCCGCGGCAACTTTACGAATTTCAGTCACTTGCGCGCCGGACCGCACGGGCACGCGGCGTGCACCCGCGGAGGCACAGGTATCAACCATCAAACACTATACTAGGAAAAATCATCATGAACATCATTCGATACAGCTATCCCAATACACGCAGCCTCCTCCCGGCGCTCGGTTTCAATGGCCGCGGTCCCTGGGCGGGGCTCGACAACGAAATTGACCGATTCTTTGCCACGGTCGCTCCGGTGAGCGCGCAGCTTCCGGTCGAATTTGACGAAGACAAGGACAACACCTACGTCCGCGCCGAGCTGCCCGGCGTGAAACGCGAGGACATCGGCATCGAGACGGCCGACGGATATCTCACCATTACCGCCTCCCGGAAGCAGAAGAATGGCAAAGCCGAGGAGTCGTTCTCGGTCAGCCGCTCGGTCGCCATTCCGGAGCAGGCGCAGGCCGACAAGGTCACCGCCGCGTATGAGAACGGCGTTCTCACCGTGACGTTCCCAAAAGGCGAAGCGGCCAAGCCGCGGAAGATCGCGGTCAACTGAATTACAGATCGGGTCACCGACCTGAACGGGCGCCTTTAACCGGCGCCCGTTTCTTTTTGCGGCAGGCGGCGATTGGTGCGACCGTTCGCGCGATGGACCAGACACCTCAGCACGCCCCGACCGCGCCGGTGCTGCTTTACGACGGCGAGTGCGGCCTGTGCAACCGCGTGGTGCGATTGCTCCTGCGGTTGGACCACACTGGAGTCCTGCGCTTCGCGCCGCTCCAGGGGCGGGCGGCACAGGAGTTCCTACAAGCGCATGGCCTCCCTGGGCATGATTTCAGCACCCTCGTCTATGTGCCGGATTGGCTGCACCGCGAGCGTGCGCAATTCCTCCTGCGCACCGACGGAGTGATCGCCGCGCTGCGCGCCGGGGGTGGCGCCGGGCGGATATTGGCGGCAATCTTGGCGATTTTTCCGCGAGCGGCGCGGGACGCCGGTTATCGGCTCGTCGCGCGTTCGCGCTACCGATTGTTCGGTCCCTGGAAGGCCTGCCCGCTCCCGCGACCGGAGTGGGTCAGCCGGTTTTTCTAAGGCTGCTTTGGGGGCTTGTCCGCTTGGCGGGAGCCGCTATGGGTCTCGATCATGCGATTGGGCATCATTCATCCAGCGCCGCTTCTGGCGCAAGAGTCGGCCGTGACTCCGGGACGGATCGCGGCGGCCGTGGTGCGGCTTTTGGAGCGCACGGTTGAGTGGCTGCATACCTTTTTCCCGGAGGCAAACGACGCCCATTTTCACATAATCGCCGGGTTGTGCGTGATCGCGCTGGCGATCCTCCTGCGCCGGCTGGCCGCCCGCATCCTATTCAGCATGCTCCGCCGTTGGACCGGCAAGACACGCACGGGCGTCGACGAGCGGGTGTTTGAGGGGCTTCTCGCGCCGGTGGCGGCGCTTCTGATGGTTTGCGGCATTTATGCCGCCCTGACCCTGTTCAGCTTTCCGCTAGAAGCGCAGCGGCTGGTTGCGGACGGGACCCGAGTAGCCGTGGCGGTCATCTTCCTTTGGGGGTTGTTCCGCCTGGGCGCCGCCTTGCTCGATCAGTTGGAGCGGACGGCCCGGGGCAGGGACTTGGGCATCGCCGGTTTCATGCCGCTGATCAAGCGGACCCTCGGATTCTTTTTCGTGATCCTGAGCATCCTCGTGATCGCGGAACGCATGGGGGCCGACGTGAAAACATACCTGGCGGGCCTGGGCATCGGCGGCCTGGCTTTCGCCCTCGCGGCGCAGGATACGATCGCAAACATGTTCGGTTCGTTCGTGGTGGTGCTCGACCATCCTTTCCGGGTTGGCGACACGGTGCGCATCGCCGGCAACGAGGGCACGGTGGAGGATATCGGCTTGCGGTCCACCCGGCTGCGCACGGGTGAGCGCACGCTCATTGTGCTGCCGAACAAGCTGGTCGCGCAGGAGGCGATCACAAATTTAAGCCGGATGCCGCAGCGGCGGGTGGACCAGACCATTGGCCTGACCTACGACACCACGGCCGAACAGATGACGGCGATCGTCGCCGATATCCGGGCGTTGCTCAAAAGCGATCCCGGCGTGCACCCAAGCCTCGTGGCGGTGTATTTCGCGGACTACGCGGATTCCTCGCTTAACGTCCAGATCGTGTATTTCACGGGCGACCCGGATTGGCAAAAACACATGGAAGTGAAGGAGAGAATCAATTTGCAGATCATGCGCGCTGTGGCGGCCCGGGGCCTGTCCTTCGCGTTTCCGACGCAGACCGTGATTCATCAGAATCCGCCGCCGTAGCGGTCCGTCCGCAACTTGACCGCCGTTGCCGCGTCAGATATACCGTACGTGTCCCCCTTGAATTCCCACCGCCGTCTCGCCTCCTGCCTCGCCGCCGTCCTCATGGCTGCGGCGCGGTTGTCGGGCGACGATGCGCAAATTACGGACAACTCCCCCTTTTTGCCGCCGGGCGGCGCCACGGTCGTGGATGCGACCGCGCTCGATTTGCGTGGGATCATGTCCATGCCGGATGGCGTGGTGCGCTATTGCATCTACGATCCCGTCAAAAAATCGAGCCAGTGGGCGGGTTTGAACGAACGCGGCCACGGCTTTGTGATCAAATCGGCGGACCCGAATCGCGGGACGGTGACGCTCGAGAGCGACGGGCGCGTCCTCACCCTCCAGTTGCATCAGGCCAAGGTCACCGCAATGGCCAATGCGCCCGGCCAATCCCCGCAGATGGGAAATCCCGGCGCGCCGCCGGCGGCGATCAATCAGGCCGCGCGCTTGCAGGCCATCGCGGCCGAAGTCGCCCGCCGCCGCATGTTGCGCCAGCAAGCCGCGCTGAACCCCGGGGCCGCGAATGGCCCGGGCTCGCCCCAGCAAGTCCGGCCGCAGCAGTAGCGGCGGCATTCCGGCTTTTCGCTTTCCGACTTCCGCCGACTGGCGTAGGTTTCAGGGCAAACTATGTCCGAACCCCAGCGCCACGCCGCCGCTGCGCCCGTTGGAAACTGGAAGCTCGTCGTCCGGCTCTCCGGGCTGGCTTGGCGCTACCGGCTGCATTGCCTGCGGGTGCTGGGCATCCAGCTCGTGCTGCTCACCATGGGCATCGTGGGTCTGGGCTTGACGGGGCTGGGCATCGATTACATCCGGCACCGAATCTCGGGCGTCCCGATGGCCCGCAACCCGCTGCATCTGTCCCTGCCCGACGACTGGCCCTGGCCCCGCGCGCTCGGGCTCGTGGCGGGAATCATTCTCGCGCTCGCCATTTGCCGGGCCGTGCTCAACTACGCCTACGCCGTCTCGATCAACAAGCTTGTGCAGCAGAAGCTCGTCGTGGACATGCGCGCGGAGGTCTATGACAAGCTGCAGCGCCTGAGCTTCCGCTTTTTCGACGCCAACACCACCGGATCGATCATCACGCGGGTGACCAGCGACGTGCAGGCCGTGCGCATGTTCGTGGATCAGGTGTTGATGCAGAGCGTGATCATGGTCATCTCGCTCACCGTTTACGTGGTCTACATGGCAAGCCTGAGCCCGGGCTTGACCGCCGCCTGTCTGGCCACCACCCCGGTGCTGTGGATCATGGCGGCGGGCTTTTCGCGCCGCATCCAGCCCGAGTACGCGCGAAACCGCATCTTGGTCGAACGGATGGTGCAGAGCCTGACCGAAAGCATCCAGGGAATCGCGGTGACGAAGGGATTTGGGCGCGAAGAGGAGGACCGCCGGAAATTCAACGCGGCCAACGACGCCGTGTTGACGCAGCAGGAGGGCATTTTCCTACAGGTGAGCGTCTTCAATCCGGCCATCACGTTCCTCACCAGGATCAATATGATGGTGCTGCTCGGCTACGGCGGCTGGCTCGTGGCGCGCGGCCAGCTGCCGCTCGGCGCCGGGCTGGTCGTCTTCGCGGGCTTGCTCGAACAATACTCCGGGCAGGTCAACAATGTGGCCAACATCGTAAACTCCGTTCAGCAGTCGCTGATCGGCGCCAGGCGCGTGTTCGAAATTTTCGACGCCCCCATCGAGGTGAAGAGCGACCCCGGGGCGGTTCGGCGCGCGCGCCTGGAAGGTGCGGTGCGTTTTGAGGGCGTTTCCTTCGAGTACCGCGGTTTGGCCGGCCTGGCGGCCTTGCCGGGTGGGGCGGAGGAAGAGGCGAAGCCGGTGTTGAGGGACATCAACCTCGACGTGAAGCCGGGCCAATGCGTCGCGATCCTGGGCGCGACCGGGGCGGGCAAGAGCGTCCTCATGAGCCTCATTCCACGGTTTTCCGATGTGACCGGGGGACGGCTCTTGGTGGATGGAATCGATGTGCGGCGGCTTCACCTGGACGATCTGCGCCGGAACATAGGGCTCGTTTTTCAGGAGAGCTTTCTTTTTTCCAACACGGTGGCGGCCAATATCGCGTTCGGGCACCCCGAATCCACGCCCGCGCAGATCGAGAAGGCGGCGCGCATCGCGGCGGCGCACGATTTCATCATGCGGCTGCCCAAGGGCTACGACACCATCCTCGGCGAAAGCGGCAACAGCCTGTCGGGGGGCCAACGCCAGCGTCTGGCCATCGCGCGCGCGGTGCTCCTGGAGCCGGCCATCCTTCTCCTCGACGATCCGACCGCCTCCGTCGACAGCGAAACCGAGCACGAAATCTTCGAGGCGCTCGACCGCGCGATTGCCGGCCGGACCACGTTCATCGTCGCCCACCGCCTGAGCACCCTGCGCCGCGCCGACTTCGTGATTGTCATGGAGAACGGGCGCATTGTCCAGCAGGGCACCCACGAGCAGCTCATGCAGGTGCCCGGGCCGTACCTGAACGTGGCCGAGCTTCAATTGTTGGATAGCCGCGAATTGCGGCCGTCCGAGCCGAAGGAGGCGGCCCCGGCATGAAACCCGTCGGACAAAAAGGCGGGCTGATGCTCGTGCACCGGTTTGCGGACGACGAGGACGAAGAGCAGTTCAAACCCCTTGAGTGGGGCCTGATTCGACGGCTCTTCACCTATGCGCGTCCCGTGCGGCGCAAACGGAACATTCTTTTCGTTCTCACGGTCATCCGCTCGGCGCAACTGCCCGCGCTGGTTTGGGCTTCGGCGTCGATCATCTCCGGCCCGATCGCCCACCACCGCGCGAGCATCCTGCCCTGGGCGGTGCTCGGATACGCGCTCCTCGCGATCATTACCGATGGGATGTTCCATTGGCGCCAGCGTTATGCGCTGGAGATCGGCGAGACGGTCGTGAACGGGCTGCGAGCCGATATTTTTCAGCGGGTGCAAAGGCAGCCCATGAGTTTCTTCCACCGCGTGAAGCTCGGGCGGATCATCAGCCGCGTGACGAGCGATGTGGAGGCGCTGCGCACGGGCATCCAGGACGTCTTTTTCATCAGTTGCATTCAATTCGGGCAGATGGTCTTCGTCGCGGTCGTGATGGCTCTGTGCGACTGGCACCTCTTCCTGGTGGTGGCGGCCATGGCGCCGATCCTTTGGCTGGTGAACAACCATTTCCGGATGAAGTTCAGCCTCCTGACCCGCGCGGCCCAGGAAAGCTTCAGCCGCGTCACCGCCACCCTGGCGGAATCGGTCACGGGCATGCGCGTGACCCAGGGCTTCGTCCGGCAGGAGACCAACGCGGGCTTGTTCCGCAACCTGCTCACGGACCACTCGCGCTACAATATCGATTTGGCGCGGACCTCGGCGATCCTGACGCCGCTCCTCGAGCTCAACAGCCAGTTTTTCGTGGCCATCCTGCTCATGTTTGGCGGCTGGCGGGTGTTGGACGGAACGATGTCCCTCGACGCGCTCATCATTTTTTTGCTTCTCTCGAATTTTTTCTTTTCGCCGATCTCCGTAATCGGAAATCAATACAACCAGGCTTTGGTCGCGATGGCCGGGGCCGAAAGAGTCTTCAGTCTCATCGATTCGCCGCCGGATTGGCAGGACGATCCGGCGGCCGAGGATTTGCCGGACACGCGCGCCGGGGGCGGCGCGGCCGGAATGCGCGTGGAATTTCGCGGCGTGTCGTTCGGCTACGATCCGGGCAGGCTGGTCCTGCACGATCTCGATTTCGCCGCGGAACCGGGGCAGGCGGTGGCGCTGGTCGGCCATACCGGCAGCGGCAAGACTTCGATCGTCAATCTCGCGACAAAGTTTTATCTGCCGACGCGCGGCGAAGTTCGGATCGACGGCCGGGAGGTGAGGGCGATCACCAGCCGTTCGCTTCACCGCCAGATGGGGATCGTGACGCAGCAAAACTTCCTCTTCAGCGGCACGGTCCTCGACAACATCCGATTCAGCCGGCCGGAGGCGACGGAGAAGGAGGTGGCGGCCGCGGCCGATCGGCTGGGGTGTCTGGATTTGTTTCAGCAGCTTCCGCGCGGCCTGCGCACAGAGGTCGGGGAACGCGGCGTGGGACTCTCGGTCGGCCAGCGCCAGCTCGTCTGCTTCGCACGCGCCCTGCTGGCCGATCCGCGATTGGTGATTCTCGACGAGGCCACGAGCTCGATCGACGCCATGACCGAGGCCCGGCTCCAACATGCGCTCGTGGCGCTCTTGCGCGGACGCACGAGCTTCATAGTCGCGCACCGCCTCAGCACCATCCGCCAGGCCGGATTGGTGCTCGTGCTGGACCAAGGCCGCATCGTCGAGCGCGGCACCCACGCCGGCCTCCTTGCGGCGGGCGGACCTTACGCCGCGCTCCACCGCCAGTTCGTCCGGATGGACGACGGGACTTGACGCCCGCCCCGCTATCGGCCACCACGATATTTCCCTCGGAATCCAGCTCTTTTCGCTCTAGAAAGTCGTTGCCTTCAGAGGAAAACCCAATCATCAACTCAAGAACAACTATGGCTAAACGTAAACCCAATGCTAAGTTCATGGCCCCGGTGACCCCGGACAGCCTCCTCGCGGCCGTCGTCGGCTCCAAGCCGCTTCCCCGCACCGAGCTCACCAAAAAGCTCTGGGACTATATCAAGAAAAACAGCCTGCAGGACAAAGCCGATCGGAAGATGATCAACGCGGATGCCGCGCTCAAGGCCGTCTTCAATGGCAAGGGCAAGGTCAGCATGTTCGAGATGACCAAGCTCGTCTCGGGCCACGTTTCGTAAGGCTGCCCAAGAAATTTTCAACCCCGCCGCCGCGAGCTCACCCTCGCGGCGGTTTTGTTTTCTTCTGATGCCGCTCCACGGCGCGGGCCACGATCCTGCAGCCGTCGGCGGGCGAGTCAGCACCGAGGCCCGCGATAAACGTATCGAAGCCGAAGCGGAATATTTGCGAGGGCGACGGCCTGAGCGACGTCAGCCGTCCGATGGCGGGGCGGACGGTTCGATGGCCCTGAGAGCGGACGGCTCCGCCGGGCTTTGAAGCTGTTGTTGCGGCGGGACTCCCTGGGGAACCCCACGTTCCCGCGCCTAACAGCCGCCCCGCCGTCCCGCCGCCAGCCACCGTCGCGGTCGCCAGCGCGGTGGCCGCCCCCGCCGCCAAACCCGTGGCGAAGGTCGAAAGGAAAGCAGCGGCAGCGCCCGTCCCCTTGAGCAACAGCGAGACGATTTTCGGCGTTTTGATCGCGGCATAGACCGCCAGGAAAAGGTAGGCGACCAGATAGCAAAAGACGGTCAGGGCGACGATTTCTCCGCCGCTGCCGACAATTGCGACCAGGGCCGACGCGGCGTAAACG
>DAISJK010000001.1:0-11880 GCA_036821505.1 Opitutaceae bacterium | reverse complement strand
CCCGCGCCTGCCGATAACGCGCTGCCGGGGGCAGCCAGCGGCCCAAAGAGCATAACTTTGAGCACCAGGCCCATGAGAGCGTCGATCAGAAGCATGATGAACTGATAGGCCGGGACCGCCATGCTCAGCGAAACCAGCGAGCGCAGCACGCCGTAGAAGGCGTCTTCGGTCGCCGGCAGGAGCCAGAGGGGAACGGTCAGGGTGAGCATAAAGAGTTCGATTTCGATCATGGCTCGGACTCCGGCGGTCACGAAGAAGGACACCATACGCGTGAGCACGACACCGATGCCGCGGCCGGCCCAATCGATCGCCGCCCGCCATTGAGTCATCCATCCGCCCGCTCCCGCCGCGGCCTGCTCGACCTTTTCCGAGAACCATCCTTCGACGCGATCGGCCAGGGTGGGCGACGCGCCGACGACGGCCAGCAGATCGCCGTCGAGGTAGCTCAAGGTATCCGCCATGACTTTCTGGGCGTAGAGTTGACGGGCGGATTCGAAGGCGGCGTCGCTGGCCGGGGTGTCGGGCAGCGACAGGGACAGGGCGGCCTCGTCGTCATCTTCGGCCAGGGCGCTTGAAAGAGGCGGAAGGGAGGTGGAGCCCGACGCGGGGAAAGCGAGAGACAGGGGCTCTGAATTCCGGGGAAGCGCTCCGAGATCCGCCGCCATCTGGGAGAAATTTTGCACCACGGTGCGGCCCACGGTGGATGCAAGGCGATCATCAGGTGTCTGCGCATCGTTCCAGCCGGCCGCCAGGCGCGGCAGCTGGCCGGGCATGTTGAGCCCGGAGAGCGCTGCATTGATCGCGCTCGCGACAGCCTCGTACCACGCGCCGATCTGAAGCATTTCATCCCGCGAGGCCCCCGCCGGGTAAAGCGCCACCGCGCGACGGGCGGCGGCATTTTGAATCGCCCCCATCCGGGCCTGCGCCAGACTCAGCGTTCCCACGCCTCCGGTTTGCAGCAGCTGGCTTCGCGATTGAGAGGACATGGCGTCGATTCCCTGCGAGAGGGAGCTATTCACGGTCATCAACAGGCCGTAAATGAGCGGCGTATTGGCGATGATCAGGACACCCGCCAGCAGACGAAAATAAACCTGGATCAACGCCGCCAGCGGATGCCGCCCTCGCAGCGTCTGTTTTCCCACCAGCGATTGCTGCATGGCGATCACCGTCGTGATGCCGAGCAAGATGACGATTCCGCTCCAGTAGAGTTCGTGAAAAGCGCCCGTCGCGACGATTTGAAAGGGATTGAAGCCGAGAAACGCCAGCGTCGGCCCGCCGCCGCTGGCGCGATAGGCGCTTTCATACTGGCTCAGGCTGTCCGAGGCGGAATCGGGATCGGTCTGGAGCGCCTGATCGAGCTGCGATTGGGAGTCGGCGATGCCGCCGGAAATCGTCGTGCCTCCGACCGCTTCGGGCGCGGCGGCGGGATCCGCGCGCAGCGGGCCCGCCGCGAGAAGCCCGGCGAAAAAGATGGCGCAGGTTTTTGATCGCAGCCGCGCCGTGCTCATGGCGGGGCGTCAAGCCGCATCTCCGCGACGTCCCGTTGCGCGTCAGCCTGGTCCTGGAGGATTTGGCTTTGGGCGTGGAGCGCGCGGACCGACGCCTCGCCCGCATCGGCATTCTGAGCGGCGGTCTCGAGCAACACCGCATTGGTTCCGGCGGCAAGCCGAGCCTGGACCCGGGCCGCGTCGGCCATGGTTTCCGCTCCACCGATCATGTTCTCGGTGTCGTGCTCGCCGGCGGCCAATCCATCGAGATTGACGCGCCTTAGGCGGCCCTTTTGGAGCCAGTCATCCGCCAAAAGGTTGGAAAAATCGACCGCCGCCCGCGGACCGAGGTTATACTGTTCCTCGGGCGAACGAGCCGCGTACCACTGCGCATAGGCGACGGTGGGCGAGTCCAGCCCGGCCGAGGCCCCGATCCGCGCGATCGCCGGGTTGACCAAGATGGTGCGGTAAAAGGAGGTCGGGTTTTCGAATGCCTGGGCCCATTGCCCGAGAGACATGCCCATGAATGCGTCGAGAAGGCCGTTCGCGTTGATCAGCGAATCCAGGTTGTCTCCGCCCAAGCCCGGCACGGAATGGAGAGTATCCAGAGATTGATTACTTGTTAGAGGGGAGAAGAAGGGCGCCGCTTCGCCCCCGTCGCCCATCGCGGCGGCGAGGCGCACCAATTGGTCGAATTGCCGGGTCGACACGCCAAGCAGCGAGCCCAGTCGGTCGAATTGCTGCTGGGCCTGCTGAAGCACGTTGATGGTTTGAGCAGTGTTTTCGGGATCGAAGACGATATCGCCGACGCCAAGAAAAGCCCAGGCGGCCGCCGGCCACGCAAGTCCGGCCGCGAAGGCCAGCCGGCGCCAAGATCGAAGTCGCGGCATCGCCGGCATCAGCGCACGGGCTCGGCCATGGCGGGGTCGGACGCCAGGCGCGGACCATAGTTTACGCCGGAATAGGCGCCGGCGGGGTAGGCGATGCGGGGAGGCGGCGCGGGTTCCGTCTCGCGCCCGGGCGCCAAGGTGTGATCGTACCAATACTCGCGCATGATTTTTTGGCGCTCCTCGCGCCGGGCGCTCTCCGCCGACGCGGCGTCGGTCGGAGGAGGAGACGAATGCGCGCAGCCGGCCAGGGCGCAGGCCAGGGCGGCGCCCTGGCATCGCCAGGAGATTTTCATGACGTTTCACGGGCGCGCGAGGAGCGAATGCCCGCGGGATGCTCCCGCGCGAAGCGCCGCACTGCGTCGGCGCGCGACCCGCCTTCCCGCAGGTAGCCCTGCATGGCCGCCCGGTCTTCGCGGGAATTGCAGGCAAACGCATATTTGAGCGGAGTGGACGCGCTCACCAGGTGGAGGGTGCGCCGTCCCGACGGCGTCTTCTGAACCAGCAGAAACTCGGCGTGATGGCCCGCCACGGTGTTGATGGACTGCATCTGTCGCAGCTCCTGGTCGCCGAGGCTCATTTCGCGCGCGACTACGCCAGCCTTGTCGGGATTGTCCTGGCGAAGCACGAAAAGATTGTCGGCCGCTCCGACGAACGCATTGCGGGCGTGTCCCTGCGCCAGGAAGTCCTCCAGCCCCTGGGAGAGCGCGCAGACGGCGACGCCGGTTTTTCGCAGCGTGCGGAAACAATATTCCATGAACTGGGCGGTGGCCTCGTCTTTCAGCATCATCCCGGCCTCGTCGAAGGTCAGGAACTTGGGATCGCGGGCCGGTTCAAGGGCCAGGCGCGTGACGGCGCCGACGATCGAATTGAAAATGGCCCGCGCCAGGTCCGGATCCCGCTGGTCGTGCATCACCCGGCGAAGGTCGAACACCACGACTGGAGCGCCGAAATCGATCTGCGCCGGACCGTCGAAGAGATTGGCGAGCGAGCCGTCCTCGCACCACGGGCTCAGCCGATGGGCCAGGTGCGCGCCCCGCTCGTCGGTCAGCAGCGCCGCGCGCACGTGCCGAAGGAAGACCGGCTGATGCAAGTCGCGGAAGTACGCGCGGCGGAGGCTGTTTTCAAGCACGGCCAAATCGTCGCTCGAAAGGCGCTGGCCCCGCTCGCCCAAAAGGCTCTCCATCCAAAGGCTGGCAGCACGGAGGATTTCCGCGTCGGGCGCGACGCCCGGCGGCAGCCACAGCGGATTCAGACGGTTGGCGCGGCTCTTGGCGTCGTAGTCGATATACACGCCGCCGCTGGCTTCGCAAAAGTTGGCGAAAGAGCCGCCCAGATCGATGATGATGACGCGCGCCCGCCGGCGGCGCATGGCGATAAGAATTTCGTCTTCCAGCATCGATTTTCCCGAGCCGGTGCCACCGATGACGAGCCGATGCGGATTGGCGAAGAGCCTTTCGTCGGGCACGATCCAGTTGAAAACGCTGCGCGAAGCCGTCTGGAAGAGGACGCCGATCGCTTTGTCAGGAGCGAGATTGGTGGGCTGGCCAAAGAGCGGGAGGAGCCGGACGAGCTGCCGAGTGGAATAGTCGAGCAGCCGAAAGCGATCCTTGTCCTGGGTCCAAAACGGCTGCATGGCGCGCCAGTAGGGCCACAGCGCGCGTTTCTCGTGGATGAACACCATGTCATGCGACCGGGCCAGTGCCAAGGTGACGGCGATCCGGTCCCGCAGCTCGGCGGCATCGGCCGCCCAAAGATGCAGGTAGCACGCCGCCCGCCAGGTGTGCTCCGTGTTCGCGCCCATTTCCTCCAATTCTTCGGTCAATTGGGCCGTGGCGGCGCGCTCAGCCGGGTCGCCTGCCGTTTGCTGATTGGATTGGCGCTGACTCAGGATGGTGTTCAAGCGCCGGATACGCCCGGCCCGGTCCCCGGATTCGACATTGATCACTATTTCGGCGCGAAAAAGGCCGCAGAGCATGAGAAACTGGTCGAAGACAGGCCGCCCCAGTTCGCCCGGGGGCTCGTAGAGCGTGAGCACGGCATGAAACCAGCCGTCGAGCTCAGCCATGCCGGCCGGCACGCCGACACCCGATGGGTCCCAGCGAAAATCGCTTTGGACAAAGCGCTCGGTGAACGGCCTTTGATCGGCGGCGTCAAAGGGCCGCGGACTTGATCCCGCCTCAAACTGACGCGGATTCCAGCGCTGGAAAAAGAGCCGCGTAACCGCGTCGTTGTCGAGGGCGACCGGCTCCCAGCCGAGCCCCGACAGCGTCGAGGCCAGCGTGCGGGCGCGGGTCGACAGATCGCTTGTGGCCGCCTCGAACCGCTCGCGGTCATACTGGAACGACTCGGCGGCGCCGGTGAAAAACCGTCGCGCCCCGGCCAGCCACCTTCCGTCCCGGGCGGGGCCGGAGCGGCGTCGCGCCCTCCGATCGCCGGCGGATGGCTTTCGGATAAGAAGCAGGTAGACCTCGATCCAGCGCAAATGACCCTCGCGGAACAGGCCAAGGAGGTTTTCCTGGTGCTCGCGCTGTACCTCGCCGACCAATCCGTCTGAAAATCCCGGTTCCGCCAGGCGGGCCGAGAATTCCCGCAGCCTGGCATGCTGGGTCCATATCACCTGTAGATCGAAATGATCCGGCAGCGAATTCAGGAACCCTCCCAGGGCCTGATAGGCGGCATCGACGATGTCATCGGGCAGAAGCGGGGTGTAGGGCGGATCAATGCGAAAGCCGCAACCGAGCGAGCGGTCCTGATTGACCACGATCCCGCGCGCCAGCGCGAGAGGCGACAGTTCCCGATCGAATGTGGCCCCGTCCAATTCGTTCGTCCGCCGAAACTTTCTTGTCAGGCGGGCAATCACGGGAGCGATTCGGCCCCCTCATCGAGAAGCCAGTCCGCACGGGGTTCGGCGCGGCCGGGGCGAAGCAGCCGGGCCTGAAAGAACGAGCGAAAGAAATGCGCGTCGTTTCCCGGCGGCCGGCCCACGCGAAACGCCGCCAGATAGGCCGGATAGCCGAGGAGGACGGCCAGCATGCCCGCGTTGCTGTTGAGAAGCGTCATGTTGAAAGCCAGCGCGGCGACCAGGGTTCCGAAGTCCCGCGGGGTGAAGACGCCCCAGATATAGATCGAGCGCGCCAGTTGGCGGTGATAACGGACGAGCACGGCTAAGGATGTTTCTCCAGCATTTCGATGGCGCTCCCGAGCCGGGCGATGACTTGGCGCAGCTCGGCCGCGCTCCATTCCGGTTTCCGTCCGAGCGCGATCAGTTCGTCATAAGCGCGACGAAACTCCTGGATGGCCGGGCCCGGAACCGGATAGTAGAAGAAGACAGGCAGGGCGGCCTCCACTCGGCCGCCGTTGACGTCGAAGATCGCCGTTTTGCGGACATCGAGCACCTTCAATTCATACCCCGGGATGACCGGAAGCAGCGTTTGCTCAGCTCCGCCCCGCGGGGCTGCTTGGTTCGTTTGGAGATGGATCGTTCCGACAGATTTTTCAGGGGAATCGGCCGGGAGCGATTGGGTCGCGATCAGGCTTCCGCATAAAATCAGGACTCTGCGCATGAGGCTATAATAGCAAGCGACCGCCGGGTGCGCGTTCGCCCCGCCCGCTTGCTATTATACCCGCATGCATCGCAAACGTTTTCTCATCCTGGCTGCCGCGGCCCTCATCGTAGGTATCGCCACCGCCCACGCCCAAAGCGCCAGCGCGGTTTTCAACGGGCCGAGCAACATGGACGCGGGCCTGCAAAGCGGACTCAACAACCTGACCGGCTATGTCTATTCAGTCCTCAAGTTTCTCAGCCTGATCGGCCTCGGCGTAGCCTACTACTTCGTAACCCACCATGGCGTGGGCAAGGCCGTCCTGGCCACGGTTGCCGCCGTGCTGCTGTGGTTCGCGCCGGTCGTCGCCAACGTGGCCCAGAACGTCGGCGCGGCCGCCGCCCAGCAGTCGCTGGCGGGAGGCCAGCCTTGACAAGGTAATACCCATGAGTATTACCAATCTGTGCTTATCAAGACGGTGAAGCTTCCCATTTCCCTCGACGCCCGCTTGCGCCGTGCGGCGCAGGCCGAGGGGCGCACGTATTCTGCGCTCATGCGCGAGGCGATCGAGCGCGGGCTCGAAGCGGGACCGGGCCTGGATATGGGCGCGGCCCTGGCTGGTTTTATCGGAGCCGGGCAGGGCCCGGGTGACCTTTCGAGCAATAAATCCTACTTTCGTGGAATCGGACGCAAACGCGCTCGTTGACACGGGTTTCCTGGTCGCCTTGTGCGATCGCCGCGACCAGTGGCACGGCTGGGCCACGGCCAGGGCCCGGGCTCATCGCGGGCCGTGGCTGACCTGCGAGGCATGTGTGACCGAGCTGGATCATTTGCTCGGATTTCTTGTCCCGCCGCAGTCGCTTAGGATCTACGAATTGCTGGCTGACGGCACGCTGCAATCCCTGCATTTCCTGCCTGAACAACTGGCCGGGGTGAGCGCGGAAATTTCCCGTTACCGCGGGCGCCGGGTGGACTTCGCGGACGCCTGCATGGTCGTGCTCAGCGACACTTTTCCCAAGTTGCCGCTGATCACTGTCGATTCGGATTTCGCAATTTACCTGCGCGGCCGCGCCGCGCGGCGATTGGTCGCGCCGTCGAAATGAATCGCCTATATTTCCGACTAAGGCGAAGACGAAACTTCCAGTTCGTGAAGCCTCGGCCCCACCAGGGTTCCCAGGCGGTTGCCCGCGGAGAACACGACCCAGCCAAAACCGGCCAGCACCAGAATCAGGACGAGGGCCGCCCAACGGTGACGCGTCTCAAAGCGTTCAAGGGAGGGCAGATAGGCGCACAGACCCAGCACCGCTGCGACAATGATGACTGCGTCAACGCTTGCGCGCTGCCAATAGCTCCCTCCCAGGTGCAGCCACATTCCGAACTCATCGAAAGTGAGCCCCATGGCCACGCCGTATCCGAGGGCTGTGATCGAAGCCGCCCTCCCTGCCGGGCTGCGGAACACGCTGTATCCGCCGACGATGGCGAGGAGAAAGATGCCGTAGTTTAGGTGATGGACATGGGTTCCCCGCAGGAAGAAATAGAAATTTGGGATCTGATGGGACATGATCAGAAACACAAACGTCCGCGAGGTTATGAAAGTCAGGATGAAGCTGAACAGAGCCAGCCGAGCCAGACTGTTGACACTGGCTTGCGAGGGGGGGTGGGGAGCAGTCATGGCGTGTGACGATGGACGCATTTTTCCGTTTGCGCGAGCTGAGGCGTAACACTCACATTCACTCAAGGCATGTATCTTAAGGCGCTCAAGTTGCATGGGTTTAAATCGTTCGCCGATCCGACGACCCTGAACTTCGAGCGCGGCGTGACCGCGGTGGTCGGGCCCAACGGCTGCGGGAAGTCCAACATCGCCGATGCGATCCGCTGGGTGCTCGGCGAGCAGAGCGCCAAAGCGCTGCGCGGAGGCAAGATGCAGGACGTCATCTTCGAGGGCGCCGACACGCGCAAGGCGGCGCAGCTTTGTGAGGTGTCGCTGCTTCTGACCGACTGCGAACGGCAGCTCGGCAGCGAGTTCCACGAGATCGAGATCATGCGGCGGGGATTTCGGGACGGACTGGGGGAGTACTACCTAAACGGACAGACATGCCGGCTGAAGGACATCCATCGGCTCTTCATGGACACGGGCGTGGGCCGAACCAGTTACTCAGTGATGGCCCAGGGCCAGATCGACCAGATCCTGTCGTCCAAGCCGGATGAACGTCGCGCGGTTTTCGAGGAGGCGGCAGGAATCACCAAGTACAAGAGCCAGCGCCGCGAAGCGATGAACAAGCTGGCTCTGACCGATCAGAATCTGGCCCGGATCGTGGACGTCGTGGGGGAAGTCGGGCGGCAGATCGGCAGCTTGCGTCGGCAGGCGGCCAAGGCCGTGCGCTACAAGCGCCTCGGCCACCGGCTGCGGCACTTGAGCCTGGCTTGGAGCTGCCGTCAGCACGCGATATTGCGGCAGGCGGTGTCCGAATGCGAAGCGGCGGTTGCGGGCCTGCGCGCCGCGGCGGGCGAGCGCCGCGGCCGGCTCGATGCGAGCCAGGGCGAGCTCGAGGGGCTCAAGGCGCGGCGCTCGCAATTAAATCAGCGGGCGCAGGACGCCCAGCAGGCGGTTTACGACCTGCGCTCGCAGAAGGACGCGGCGGAAAATGCCGCGCGTCTGGCGCAGGCGCGGCGCGAGAGCCTGGATGAACGGCTGGAGGCGGCGCGCGGCGGCTTGGGCGAGATCGAAATGCAGCGACGCGAAGTGGCCGAACGCGAGGACACCGGCGCGCAGGACAAGCAGACGCAGCTCAATCTATTGGGTCGTTCCGACGCCGATTTTCAGCAGCGCAACCGCGACCTCGCCATCGCCGACGGCGCCCTGGCGCGGCTTGATCAGGACCTGCAGCAGGCGAAATTCGAGCTGCTCCGGGTCGAGAGCGCCGTGGCGCGGTTGAGCACCGACTGCTCAAGCTACGAGGTCGAGCAGAGGACAAGCACCCACCGCCACGAGTCACTGGATGCCGAACTCGCGCAGGTGCGCGCGCGGCAGAACGAAGCGGCCCGCGCCGCCGCCGAAGTCTCGGAGCGGGCGACGCGCGCTCAAGGCGAGCAGACCGGCGCACAAGACGGGGTCGCGACCGCGCAGCAAAGCCTGGCGGAGGCGACCCGGGAATTTCGCGAGGCGCAGCAGGCGCTTCAGGAGATCGACCGGCAGCTCGCCCAGCGCGGCGCGCGGCTCAAGGTGCTCCAGCAATTGCAGGAACGCTGGGAGGGATTCGGCGAAGGGGCGCGGGCGCTCTTGCAGGGCCGTCTCGACGCGGCTCTCGCGGGAGGCAGGGCCGTGCCGGTCAGCCGGGGGCTTGAGGTGAAGCGCGGATTCGGTCCGGCGGTTGCGGCGCTGCTTGGCTCGGCGGCCGAGGCGGTCGGCGTGAGCGATGTGGCGACGGCGCGGCGCATCCTGGCCCAGCTTGAAGGGGAGAAGATCGGCTCGGTCATACTGCAGGTGGGCGGCTGCCCTTCCGAACGCGAACCCCTTGTGAAGCCGCCGCCGGGGCTTGTCCCGGCGATTGAAGCCCTCAATCGGACCGATGCGAATCATCCGGCCGCAGCTTTGCTCGGAGCCTGCTATATTGCCGACGATTTGGACGGCTTTCTCGAATACTGGCGGGCCCATCCGGAATTTCGCTTCCTCGCCGTGGCCACCCGCAAGGGCGAGGTGGTGGACAGGCGCGGGTTGGTGACCGGCGGCCATCCGGGCGCCCAACCGGCCGGCGGAATCGTGCAACGGGAGATCGACCTGCGCGAAACGGCGGAAACTTTGGCCGGGGAGCAAAAGCGCCACGACGAACAAAAGTTGCGGTGCGACGCACTGGGCGCCCGCTTGGCCGCGGTCGAGCCGGCGTTGGAGGAGCGGCGGGCGGGGTTGCTTGCCGCGACGCAAAAAGCCGCTGCGGCGCAGACCGAGCAGAAAGACGCTCAGCGCGCGCTGGATGAGGTTTCCGGGCGTTTGCGCCGCGGGGAGCAGGAATTGGCCGCTCTGGCCCAGGCCCGATCTGAGGCGGAGGCCCGTTGGACAAAGGCCAAAACCGGCTTGGAGGAAGCATCGGCGTCGGCGGCCGCCCAGCGCGAAAAAATCCGTGAGTTGGAAACCCGGCTGGTCGCCACCCGCGCGGGCCGGGACGAAAAGCGCGACGCGCTGGCGCAGGCGCGGCTGGAGCTGGCCGAGCGCAGGCAAAAGGTCGAAGTGCTGGATAAGGGATTGGGTGAAATGGCCCGGCGGCGCGAGGAACTCGACGAATTGTTCGCGCAGCGTCAGCATGAGATCGAAGCCTGGACAGGGCAGATCGGCGAATTGGAGGGCGAGATCGGCGCGCAGCGCGCCCGTTCCGAACAGATCGCGGAGACTTCGGGCGTGGCTCAGGCCCAGGTGGAAAAGATCCGGGAGGAATTGCTCGCCGCCGAGCGCGAGATCGATGCCCGCGAAGCGGGGCAGGCCCGGCTGCGCGCTGAGGCCGATTCAGCGCAGGGCGACTTGGGCGCGCAGGAAATCCGGCTGGCCGAGCAGCGTCAGCGCCTGCAGTTTCTGGCCGAGGAAGTCGCGCGCGAATTCCAGACCGACGTGGCCGTCCAGGATTGGAAGCAGCTTCTTTGGCACGCGGACGACGAGCCCGAGGGAATGCGGACTCTGGATTTGGACGAGGACGATTCGAATCCGGATCAGGGGGCCCAGCCGGCGGAGCACAAACCCAAGGGCCGCAAGGCGAAGAAGCCGCGCGGCGAACCCACGGAGGCGGATCTGGCCGCGCTCGACGCGACCGATTGGGACGCCGTCAAGACCGAGGCCGATGCCCTGCGCCAGCGGATGGGCTCGATGGGCGCGGTCAATCTCGTGGCGATCGAAGAATACGCCGAACTCAAGCAGCGCCACGACTTTCTCCAAGCCCAGAGCGGCGATTTGACCCAGGCCAAGGCCGAGTTGGTCAAAATGATAGACGAGATCAACCAGACTTCGCAGAAACAGTTCGAGGTGACCTTCGAGCAGATCAGGAAGAACTTCGCCCACACCTTTCAGACCCTGTTCGGCGGAGGGAAGGCTGATCTCGAGCTGGTGCAAGCTGACGACGTCTTAGAAAGCGGGGTCGAGATCGTGGCCCAGCCGCCGGGCACCAAAATGAAGAGCATCAGCCTGCTTTCCGGCGGCCAGCGGGCGCTCACGGCGGTGGCGCTGCTGTTCGCGCTCTACCTCGTCAAGCCGTCCCCCTTCTGTCTGCTCGACGAACTCGACGCGCCGCTCGACGAGTCCAACATCGGCCGTTTTACCGATTTGTTGAAGCGCTTCATCAAGGACTCGCAGTTCATCATCATCACCCACAACAAGCGCACAGTGGCGGCGGCCGATGCGATTTATGGCGTGACCATGCAGGAGCGGGGCGTTTCCAAGACGGTCTCCATGCGCTTCAACCATGACCGGGGTGAAGCCGAGGCCCCTGCGCCGCTGTCTGAGGCCGTCGCCGCCACCCTCGCGTGAAATTCCTCCTGGTTGACGGGTTCAACCTGGCTTACCGCTGCTTCTTCGCGATTCCGGAGCTGAACCGCAGCGACGGGTTGCCCACCAATGCGCTGCATGGCTGGGTCAAGTCTCTATGGAAGCTGAGCGACCAGGAGAAGCCCGAGGCCACGCTCGTTTTCTTCGATCTGGGGGGGGCCCAGGACCGGCTGGCGCTCCATCCTGGATATAAGGCGCAGCGCGCGGAAATGCCGGAGCAGCTGGCGCGACAGTTGCCTGCCATCAGGATGCTGACGGTCGCCATGGGTCTGGTTGGAATCGAGAGGGATGGGGTGGAGAGCGACGATCTTTTGGCCTCGGAGGCCGTGACCCTGGCCGGAGCCGGTCACGAGGTCCTGATCGTGAGTTCGGACAAGGATTTTGCCCAGATCGTGGGCGATCGGATCCAGATCATGCTTCCGCCGCCAACGGCA